>JAJZVE010000324.1 GCA_021845835.1 Pseudomonadota bacterium
GGTCTTCGCTGCCGTCGCGACCGATTGGGCGGCGCGCAGCGCGTCCTGCAACTGCGGGTCGCCGATCACCGCCGCCACCGCGTTGCGCAGCGCGGCGATCAGCGCCGCCCGGGCATTGGAGCCGCTCGCCATCATGATGTTGGGTTCGGTGCCGGTGGCGGCATAGTATTTCGAATACACCACGACGCCGGCCGGATTTGTCACCTTGACCATCAGCGCCACCTGCGCGGTCGCGTCGCCCGAGAAGAACCCCATCTTGAAGTCGTTGTAGAACTGCACGACCTCGACGCCGACCCGGGCGTGGTCCGCACCGATCTGGTAGCCCTGGGCGGCCAGGTTCTGCCGGATCGCGTCGGCGACGGTCTGCGGAATGTCGTTGGTGGCGACGATCGCCGCCATCTCCATCCCGTACCCGTTCTTCTTGGTGCCGACACGATCGCGATACGTCGTCCGGCCGTCGGTCGCGGCGATCGCCACGGTGTCGGCGGCGGCGCCGGCAACCGGGGCGGGGGCGCCGGCGCTCTGATACGGCACGTCGATCTTATCGACGGTGAGTGCGCAGCCGGAAAGAAACAGCGCAACGATGGTGGTCGCGAGCAGGCGCATCGTCCCATCCTTCCGGGGCCGCGGTTAACGTTACGGAACATCCTGCGAGTCCTGCCGGGTGCTGGCAAGCCCGCGGCAGCCAGGGAAGCTGAGGCCGCGTCGCGGCGATGATCCATCCTGCTGCCCGCCCCGCCCGCCGCGGCCGGCCGGCCGGCCAGAGACATGTGATATTCCGATCTTATTGCGTAAAGGCTGCAGGTGCCTTATGACAACCGCACCGGCGAGGGAGACGGAGACGATGTCACCGCAGGTCGTTGTGGTGAGTGCCGACGGCGCCGAGCAGCAGTCGCTCGTACGATACCTCGCGGCGCACGGCTTCCGCGCGGCCGCGCTGGCGGATGGCGCAGAGCTGCTGCCGCAGCTGCGCCAGGCGCCGTCCGACATGGTGCTTCTGGACGCCGATCTGCCCGATATCGACAGCATCGGGCTGGTGCGCGAGGTCCACACCGAGCAGCCGCGGACCGGGGTGATCCTGGTGGCGCCGGTGGAGGCGCGGGCGGTGTGCGTGCAGGCGCTGGACGCCGGCGCCGACGACTATATCGCCCGTCCCTTCGATCCGCGCGAACTGCTGGCCCGGGTGCGCAGCGTGCTGCGCCGGCTGCCGCCCCCCGACCCGGGGCTGGTGCAGCGGCGGGTCAGGATTGGCCGTTGCGTGTTCGACCCGGCGCGCGGCGAGCTGCAGGACGGCGGCAGTTGCGAGCGCCTGGGTGGCCCGGAATGTGCGCTGCTGAGCGCCTTCGCCGCCAACCCGCATCGGCCGCTGGATGCCGAGTGGCTGAACCAGGTCACGCAGATCCCGGCGGCGCCGGATGCGCCGCCGATCGCCCGGCAGGTGGAGTCGCTGCGGTGCAAGGTCGAGCGCGATCCCGCGCGTCCCGCCGCCATCCGCGATATCGCCGGGATCGGCTATATGTTCGTGCCCGAACCCAGCTAGGCGCCGGCTACTCCGACTCGTCCTCGTACCAGGTGCGGCCGTTGCGCTCGATCAATGCGATGGCGGCCGACGGCCCCCAGGTGCCGGAGGTGTAGGGCTTCGGCGGCTCGTTGCTGGCAGCCCAGGCATCCAGGATCGGGTCAATCCAGGTCCAGGCCGCCTCCACCTCGTCGCGGCGCATGAACAGCGTCTGGTTGCCGCGCACCACGTCCATCAGCAGCCGCTCGTAGGCGTCGGGGTTGCGCACGTTGAAGACGCTGGCGAAGCTCATGTCGAGCGGCACGTGCTGCAGCCGCATGCCGCCCGGGCCGGGATCCTTGATCATCAGCCACAGCTTCACCCCCTCGTCGGGCTGCAGGCGGATCACCAGCCGGTTCGGCGCGATCGGGCCGGCGCCGGCGAACACCGAATGCGGAATCGGCCGGAACGCCACCACGATCTCCGACACGCGGGTGGCCAGCCGCTTGCCGCTGCGCAGGTAGAACGGCACCCCGGCCCAGCGCCAGTTGGCGATGTCCGCCTTCAGCGCGACGAAGGTCTCGGTCCGGCTGCTGTGCCGGCCGAGTTCCTCCAGATAGCCCTTCACCGGCCCGCCGGCGGAGGCGCCGGCGCGGTACTGGCCGCGCACCGTGTTGTCCGCCGCCGTCTCCGGCGTCATCGCCACCAGCGATTTCAGCACCTTCAGCTTCTCGTCGCGCACCGCGTCGGCGGCAAGCGAGGTCGGCGGCTCCATCGCCACCAGGCAGAGCAGCTGCAGCATGTGGTTCTGCACCATGTCGCGCAGCGCGCCGGCGGTGTCGTAGTAGCCGGCGCGGCCCTCCACGCCGAGCGTTTCCGCCACCGTGATCTGCACGTGATCGACATGGGCGTTGTTCCACAGCGGCTCGAACAGCGCGTTGGCGAAGCGCAGCGCCATCAGGTTCTGCACCGTCTCCTTGCCGAGGTAATGGTCGATGCGATAGACGCGCTCCTCCGGGAACACCGCGCCGATGGCGTTGTTCACCTCGGTCGCCGATTCCAGGCTCTTGCCGATCGGCTTTTCCACCACCACCCGCGCCTGCGCGCTGACCAGGCCGTGCCGGCCGATATTGGCGCAGATCGGGCCGAACAGGTCGGGCGACGTCGCGAGATAGAACACACGCGCGCGCTCCGGCGCCTCGGCCAGCGCCGCGGCCAGCTCCTGCCAGCCGTCCTCGCCGTCCGCCTGCACCGCGACGTAGCCGAGCCGGCCGAGGAAGCGCGCCACCTTGCCGTCCTGGCGATCCTCCGGCCGCACGTGCTGTTCCAGCCAGCCGCGCGCCAGCTCGCGGAACTCGTTGCCGGACAGATGGCGGCGCGAGGCGCCGATGATCCGCGCCTCCGGCGGGATCTGCCCGGCCTCGTCGCGGTGGTAGAGCGCCGGGATCAGCTTGCGCGCCGAAAGGTCGCCGGTGGCTCCGAACACGACCAGGTCGAACGGCTCGACGGCGATGACGCGGGCAACCATGCCTTTGTACTCCTCTGGCAAATACAGCATGGGCGCCGACCGGCTGGCCGGCGCCCTCCCCCTGGCGTTCGGTACTGCGGCCGGCTTCGTCGCGCAGTCCGGCCCCGGCGTCCAGCCCTTAGTTATGGCGATCGCACCGCGCGTCACCCTCGCCGGTGCGGGCCGACCGCGATAGCCTGACCGCCGGACACTGTGCGGAGGCGGGCCATGATCGCGGTGATCTTCGAGGTCGAGCCGGCGGACGGCCAGCTCGACGCCTATCTGGACCATGCCGCGACGCTGCGGCCGCAGCTGGAGCAGATCCCCGGCTTCATCTCGGTCGAGCGGTTCCAGAGCCTCAGCGATCCCCGGAAGCTGCTCAGCCTGTCGTTCTGGCAGGACGCGGCGGCGGTGCGGCGCTGGCGCAGCCATCCCGACCATCGCGCCGCCCAGGCGGCCGGGCGGGACGGCGTGTTCGCCGGCTACCGGCTGCGCGTGGCCGCCGTGCTGCGCGACTACGGCCTGCGGGACCGGCGCGACCAGGCGCCGGAGGACAGCCGCCGCTGGCACGCAAAGCGGGCCGCCGCCCGGCCTTGACCGGGCGCGCGGGGCGATTGAAAGTCGCCGCATGTCCCTTCGCAGATCCGCTCGTCGGCAGGACGGCACGCCGGCGACCCGCCGCGGATGACCGACCCCGTCACCGTCGCCGTGCTGCAGGGGCGCCTCGCCGCCATCGCCGAGGAAGTGGGCGAGGCGATGCTGCGCACGTCGTACTCGCAAATTCTCAATTCCTCGCGCGATTTCTCGGTCGCGATCACGGATGGCGCGTGCCGGCTGGTCGCACAGGCGGACCACATCCCGGTGCATGTCGGCGCCATGCCCTGGGCCGCCCGCGCCGTCGCCACGCAATTCCCCGATCCGCGCCCAGGCGACACCTATCTGCTGAACGACCCCTATCACGGCGGCAGCCACCTGCCGGACTTCACCGCGGTGGTCCCGGTGTTCGCCGCGGGTGCGCTGCTGTTCTGGTCGGTGGTGCGCGCGCATCAGAGCGATGTCGGCGGCGCCGCACACGGCGGCTACAACGCCGCGGCGACCGACATCTGGCAGGAAGGCGTGCGCGTGCCGCCGATCCGCCTCGGCGAGGCGGGGCGGCTGCGCGAGGACCTGGTGGCGATGCTGGCGGCCAATACGCGCCATCCGCGCGACTTCCGCGGCGACCTTGCCGCGATGGCCGGCGCCGCCCGGCTCGGCGCGCAGCGGCTGGAGGCGGTGGCGGCCGAAATGGGCGCCGCCACCCTGCGGGACGCCGTGGACGCGATGCTGGACGCGGCCGAGCGCCATGCCCGCGGCATCGTCGCCGGCTGGCAGGACGGGGACTATTGCGGCGAAGCGGTGCTGGACGACGACGGGCACGGCAGCGAGGACATCGTCATCCGCGCCCGCGTCACCGTCGCCGGCAGCGACGTGACCGTCGATCTCGGCGCGTCCGATCCGCAGGTGATCGGGTTCGTCAACTCCTCGCACGCCAACATGCAGTCGGCGGTGGCGATGGCGTTCGCCTATCTGCTCGACCCGGACTGCGCGCGCAACGAAGGCGCGTTCCGGCCGCTGCAGGTGCGGGCCAGGGAGGGCACCGTGGTCTGGGCGCGCGAGGGGGCGCCGGTCACGCTCTGCACCAGCCACTGCGCCAACGAGATCGCCGAGGCGGTGATCACCGCCCTGGCTCCGGCCTGCCCGGAGCGGGTGATGGGCGGCTGGGGGCGGCGCTTCCGGCTGGCGCTGGCCGGCGCGGACCCGCGCAGCGGGCGCCGCTTCATCTGGCACATGTTCCACGCGCGGCCCGGCGGCGGCGCCTCCGCGGCCGGGGAGGGGTGGCCGGCGGCGGGCGAGTGGCACTCGGCCGGCGGCATCAAGTTCGGCAGCGTCGAGGTCATGGAATCGCGCTTCCCGCTGCTGCTGGAGCATCACGAGTTCCGCGACGGATCGGGCGGCGCCGGGCGCCATCGCGGCGGTGACGGCGGCGAGCTGGTGCTGCGGGTGGAGACGGCGGCGCCGGCGCTCGCCAACACCGCGGGCGACGGGGTGCGGCACGGCGCGCGCGGCATCCTGGGCGGCGCCGACGGGCTGCCCCACCACTACGTGCTGGAACCGCCGGAGGGGCCGGCGCGGGTGCTGCGCACGAAGGAGACCGGCGTCGTCGTGCCGCCCGGCAGCCGGCTGCGCGTGCTGGCCGGCGGCGGCGGCGGCTGGGGCGCGGCGTGAGCGCGGCGCCCTATGCGATCGGCGTGGACGTGGGCGGCACGTTCACCGACGTGGTGGTCGCGGCGGCGGACGGACGCCTGGTCACGGCCAAGGCGGCGTCCACGCCGGACGACCAGTCGCGCGGCGTGCTGGCGGGGCTGGCGCTGGCTGCCGAAAAGCTCGGTCTCGCCCTGCCGGCGCTGCTGGCGGCGACGGCGCGACTCGTCCACGGTACCACGGTCGCCACCAACGCGCTGCTGGAGGGCAAGGGCGCGCGAGTCGGCATGCTGGCAACGCTCGGCCACCGCGACGTGGTGGAGATGCGCGAGGGGCTGAAGCCCGACCGCTACAACCTCCGCCTGCCCCCGCCGGCACCGCTGGTGCCGCGCGAGCGGCGGCTCGGCGTGCGCGAGCGGGTGCGCGCGGACGGCAGCGTCGAGACACCGCTGGACGAGGACTCGCTGGCCGACGCGCTGGAGCGGCTGGCGGCGGCACGGGGGGGGGCGGTGGCGGGCTGCGTCCTGCACGCGTGGGCCTACCCGGCGCACGAGCAGCACGCCGCCGCCGCCGCAAGCGCGCGGCTGCCGC
>JAJZVE010000325.1 GCA_021845835.1 Pseudomonadota bacterium
TGAACGCATCACCCTCGCCGAGGACGTGGACCGGGCGCGGCTGGAGGCGGAAACGGAACGGCTGCGCGCGGCGCTGCTCACCTCGATCTCGCACGACCTGCGCACGCCGCTCGCCTCCATCCTGGGCGCCGCCGGCAGCCTGGAAAGCTATTTCGCGCAGCTCGACGAAGCGGGGCGGCGCGATTTGCTGCGCACCATCCAGGAGGAAGCCGAGCGCATGTCGCGCTTCGTCGCCAACCTGCTCGACATGACGCGGCTGGAAGCGGGCGCGCTGACGCCGCAGCGCGAGCCGGCGGATCTCGGCGAGGTGGTGGGCAGCGCACTGGCGCGGGCGGGCAAGGTCCTGGCGGCGCATCGCGTGGTCGTGGAACTGCCGCCGAACCTGCCGCTGCTGCCGCTCGATGTGGTGCTGTTCGAGCAGGCGCTGTTCAACGTGCTCGACAACGCGGCAAAATACGCGCCCGCCGGCACACAGGTGACGCTGCGCGCCTGGGACGACGCCGGACGCCGCGAGGTACGGCTGCAGGTGATCGACGAAGGGCCGGGGATCGCGCCGGAGGCGCTGCCGCACGTGTTCGACAAGTTCTACCGCGCCGCCGCCGCCGATCGCCGCCGCGCCGGCACCGGCCTCGGCCTTGCCATCGCGCGCGGCTTCCTCGACGCGATGGGCGGGCGCATCGAGGCGGCCAATCGCAGCGACGCGGCCGGCGCCGTGTTCACCTTCGTGCTGCCGATGGGCCCGGCATGACCCTGGCGCCGCTGGTGCTGGTGGTCGATGACGAGCCGGCGATCCGCCGCCTGCTGCGCACCAGCCTGCTGGCGCAGTCCTATCGCGTCATGGAAGCGGCCAGCGGCCAGGCGGCGCTGGAGGCGGTGGCGGCGGGCGGGATCGACACCGTGGTGCTCGATCTCGGCCTGCCCGATCTCGACGGCATGGAGGCGATCCGGCGGCTGCGCGCGCTGTCGGCGGTGCCGCTCGTCGTGCTCACCGCGCGCGAGGACGAGCGGTCGAAGGTGGCGGCGCTCGATCTCGGCGCCGACGACTACGTGACCAAGCCGTTCGGCATGGCGGAGCTGATGGCACGGCTGCGCACGGCACAGCGCCACCGGCTGCAGCAGCAAGGGGCGCCGCCGGTGTTCCGCAGCGGCGGGCTTGCGGTTGATCTGGTGCGCCGCATCGTCACGCGCGACGGCCAGCCGGTGCATCTGTCGCCGCGCGAATACGACATCCTCGCCCTGCTCGTGAAGCATGCCGGACGTGTGCTGACGCATCGGCAGATCCTCGGGGCGCTGTGGGGCGCGGGCGGTGACGTGCAGCAGTTGCGCGTGTATGTGCGGCAACTGCGCCAGAAGATCGAGGCCGAACCGGAACGCCCCCGCCACATCCTGACGGAAACCGGGGTCGGCTATCGGCTGGCGGTGGAAGAATGAACGCGACGCGATGACCCTTGAGACGCTGATCCCGCCCGAGCGCGTGTTCCACGACCTGCGCGCCGCCGACAAGCCGCGGCTGCTGCAGGAACTCGCCCGCCGTGCCGGCGCCGCGCTCGGCGTGCCGGCGGGCGACATCGCCGCTGCGCTCGCCACGCGCGAGGCACTGGGATCGACCGGCGTGGGCGCCGGCATCGCGGTGCCGCACGCGCAATTGCCGCAGCTCGACGCCACCGCCGGATTCCTGGCGCGGCTGGAGCGGCCGGTGGATTATGCTTCCGTCGATGGGCGCCCGGTCGATCTGCTGTTCCTGCTGATCGGCCCGCCGGCGGCACGCGCCGAGCATCTTGCCGCCCTCGCCGCCGCCACCCGCCGCCTGCGCGACCCCGCCATCGCCGACGCGCTGCGCAGCGCGCCGGGCGCGGAGGCCCTGCGCGTCAGCTTCCTCGCGGTGCCCAATAATAAATAAGGCAGGTTGCTTTAATCTCGGGGGCGCGTGGCCGGTGCGAGCGACTTCACCAGTTCCAGCACGCGCTGACGCACCAGCCTGTCGGTGATGCGGGCGTAAGCATCGAGCAGTTCGCGCGCGTCGTCCGGCAGTCCGGGGGCGTCGCCGAAGGCATCCTGCCGGTCGGCGAAGCCGAAGGCGGGGCGAGAGGGGGCGGGAAACGGGCCGTCGTCGTCGCGATAGAAGAACTCAAGCGGCACCTCCAGCGCGCGCGCCAGTTCCCACAGCCGCGAGGCGCCCATGCGGTTGACGCCGCGCTCGTATTTCTGGATCTGCTGGAAGGTCAGCCCGACGCTGTCGGCCAGCCGCTCCTGGGACATGCCGAGCTTGAGGCGGCGCTCGCGCAGCCGGGCGCCCACGTGCATGTCCACCGCGTCCGGCCGCGGGCGACCGCCACGGCTCTCCAGCTCATCGCTCATGCTGCCTGTCACGGTCCCGCCGCGCGATCCCGCCCGGGCGCATGCACCCAGCGGTTGCGAAATGGTTAATTCGATTGTCTTGGTTTGTCAACGCATTCTGCGATTCAGGCGAATCATCTCCGATCAGGCAACGATGCCCGCTTTCCGAGACAATCCGCTCGCCGCCAGGCAGAGGCTCGCCAGCAGCCCCGGAATCAGCAGCCCGAAGCGCGCGAACGGCGTGGCCGGCAGATAGCCCGGCAGCGCCACTTCCAGCGTGCCGGTGCGGTCGAGGCCGAGCCGTGCCACCTCGCGCCCATAGGCATCGAACACCGCGGAGATGCCGGTGTTGGCGGCACGCACCAGCGGCAGCCCCTCCTCCACCGCGCGCAGCCGCGCCGCTTCGAGGTGCTGGCGCGGGCCGCTGGAATTGCCGAACCAGGCATCGTTGGTGACGTTCACCAGCCAGTCCGGCCGGTCGGCCTCGTTCACCACCTGAGCGGGAAAAATCGCCTCGTAACAGATCAGCGCGCCGACCGGCGGCACGCCGGGCACGTGCAGCGTCTCCGGCCCCGGCCCCGGCACGAACCCGCCCTGCACCAGTTGCACCGCCACCGGCACCCAGGACGGCGAGAACTCGCCGAACGGCACCAGGTGCCATTTGTCGTAAACCTGTCGCGGCAGCTCGGTGCCGAGGACGGCGACCAGGCTGTTGGCGGGGCGGTCGCGCGCGTCCCACCGCACCGTCCCGGCCAGCACCGGCACGCTGCCGGCGGTCTCGGCCAGCGCCGCGCGGGCACCGACATCGTTGGCCAGCGCGAACGGGCTGGCCGATTCCGGCCACACCACCACCGGCCTGTCGTGCGGGAAGGCAATGCCCGCGTGCGCCAGGCCGGAGCGGGTCAGCGCCAGGTAGTGGTCGAAGGTCTCCACCGCGCGGCGCATGTCGCTTTTGTGCGTCTGGGGGATGTTGCCCTGCGCGATCACGGCGACCACGCCGGGCGCGGGCGGCAGCGGCGCGGCGAGGCGCCACAGGCCGAACCCGGTCCAGGCCAGCAGGCCCACCGCCCCCAGCGCGATCGCGCGCCGCCCCAGTGCCGGCGTGGCGGCGAGCAGCAGCGTGAGCAGCGTCAGCCCTGGCGTGCCGATCCAGGCGGCGGGCTGGATGAACACGTCGCCCGCCGCGCCGGGGATCGCCCAGTCGGCGCCCCACGGGTTCCAGGGGAAGCCGGTACCCACGAACTGCCGCGCCAGATCGGCCAGCACCCAGGCCCCGGCGAGCGCCAGCGCGCGCCGCCAGCCGGGACGCGCGAGCCACGCGAGGGCGGTCGCCGCGGCGATGAACGGCGCCAGCACCGCCGCCAGCGCCGGCACCGCCAGCGGCAGCAGCCACCAGTAGCGCGCCGCCTCGATCAGCACCGCGTCGGTGACCCAGTAGAGGCCGATCAAATGGTGCGCGAAACCGAACCAGAAGCCGCGCCGCGCCGCCGCGGCCGCGCTCGGCGCGCCGTCCAGCAGCGCCAGCAGCCCCGGCACCGCGATCAGCAGCATCGGCAGGAAATAGAGCGGCGGCAGCGCCAGCGCGCTCAGCGCCCCAAGCAGGACGGCTGCCAGATCGGCACGCCGGCCGGCGAGTTCGGCGAGACGGGGGAGCGAGCGGAATGACACGCGCGGCGGCTACACGTCCGCCGGATCATGTGCAAGCGACACCCGCATGAAGCTCTCGTCACGCGCCCGGCAGCCGCTCACGTATTTGACACATCCGTCAGGCACCGATATGATCTCGTGTTGTAATAGGAACAAAATTTCGTAACGGAAACCCGGTCATGCCGCCACGTGACGGTCGCCAGGACAGTATTGCCTTCCCCCGCCTGACGCTTTCGCTGACAATCGCCTGTGCCGCCGGCGCCCCCGCGTTCGCCTGGGCGGGACAGGTGCCGCCGGACGTTCCCTCCGGCCTCGCGCCCGGCGCTTCCTACCGGCTGGTGTTCGTGACGTCGGGCAGCACCGCGGCCAGCAGCAGCCAGGTCAGCACCTACAACACGCTGGCGACGACGGACGGCAATCCGCTCGACCCGTTCACGACCTGGTCGGCGATCGTCAGCACGCCGACGACGGACGCGATCAACAATATCGCCTGTTCGCCGTCGTGCGCCAACGTGCCGATCTATCTGGTCAACGGCACGGAGGTCGCGTCCTCCGCGACGACCTCCGCCGGCGGACTGTTCAGCGGCGCCCTTCTGCACGCGATCGACCTGACGCAGACCGGGGCGGCTGCGCCCGTGAATCCCACGTTCAACAACATCAAGGTATGGACCGGCTCGACGTCGGCCGGCACGGCCGCTTCCCTTACCAATGGAGGGCCGCTCGGCCCGACCGGCAGCTACGCGAGCGGCACTCAGCACTACCCGCGCACAGCGGCGGAGTACGGTCTCGGGTCGGCCGCGGGGGCGCCCTGGATCGCAGCGGGACAATTCGGAGATACGGGCAACTACCCGGTTTATGCCATCAGCGGCGCTCTCACCGCGCCGGCCGATGTGCCGGAGCCGGCAACGATCGCGCTGCTGGCAGCGGCCGCAGCCGGCCTGGGTGCGGTGCGGCGGCGACGGGTGCCACCCGCCTGAGCGCCGGCCCAGGGTGAACATCAGCGAGCCGATCCGCCGCCACGCCCAGGTGACGCCGGACGGAATCGCCGTGATCCGCGCCGACCATCGCGCGGTCACGTGGCGCGACCTCGACCGGCTGACCGACCGCGCGGCGCGCTATTTCCTGCGGCTCGGGCTGGCCCCCGGGCAGATCGTCGCGGCGGGCATCACCGGACCGAACGAACTGGTCGGCCTGATCGGCGTGCTGGCGCTGGCACGACTCGGCATCGTCACCGCCGACCCGGTCCTGCCGGACGCGCATCTCGACGCGGCGCTGGTGCAGGAAGGGCAGCCGTCGCGGCCGGGTCTGTCCTGCGTGCCGCTCGATGCCTACTGGATCGAGCCGCCGCCCGACGCCGTGGCCGCGCCGGTCGCGCCGCACCGCGACGGCACTGCGATCTGCCGGATCCTCGCCTCGTCCGGCACCTCGGGCACGCCGAAATTCGCGCCGGTGAGCCACGCGGTGATGGCGCGCCGCGTGACCGCGCATGCCGTGTCGGCGCGCCGCGCCGAGGCCGCGCATATCTGCGCGACCGGAATCGGCAGCGCGCTCGGCTTCCGCGCCGCGCTGCGCAGCCTGTGGTTCGGCGGCACGCTCGTGCTGAGCAACCCGGCCGATGCGGCGGAGGCGATCCGGCTGCATCAGGTGCGGTCGATGACGATTGCGCCGATCTCGCTGCAGCACCTGCTCGGCGCCCTGCCGGCCGATGCCAGGCCGCTGCCGTCGCTGGACGTGGTGGAAGTGAGCGGCAGCGCCCTGCCCCCGGCGCTGGCGGCGGCAGCGCGGCAGAGGCTTTGTCCCAACATCGTGACCGAGTACGGCTCGACCGAGTGCGGCCTC
>JAJZVE010000326.1 GCA_021845835.1 Pseudomonadota bacterium
AAGGTGGCGCGAAGCTGGGTCTCGGTGAGCGGCGTGGCGACGGCGGCGGCAACGTCCTCCTCCCGGTCTTCGCGCTCGCGCCAGAGCGACCAGAATTTCGCCGCGGTGCCGACCGTGCCGTAGCGCGCGGCGTTCTTGTTCGCGGCCAGCAGCAACTGCACGGTGCGGAACAGGCCGGGGATTTCGTCATCCTGCTGGTTGCGCAGATGCTGGGAGATCGCCTGCGCCCAGTCTTCCGACGGCGATTTGCACTCGATCACGACCAGCGGAATGCCATTGACGAACAGCACGAGGTCGGGCCGGCGGGTCTCGTGGGAGCGGCTGCGCTCCACCTCGAACTCGGCGCAGAGGTGGAAGACGTTATTCTCCGGGTGCTCCCAGTCGATGAAGCGAAGCTGGAAGCCGCGGGTCTCGCCCTCCACGGTCTGTTCAAGCGAGGTGCCGAGCAGCAGCAGGTCGGTCAGGTCCTCGTTGGTCTTGAGCAGGCCGGAGGCGCGCGGTTCCTTCAGCTTCTCGATGGCGCCGATGATGTTGCCTTCGGTGAAGGGCACCTCCCGCCCGCGAAAGCGGATGCGGTTGATGCGGCGAAGCTGGGTGGCGAGGATGTCTTCCAGGAAGACATTGGAAAGCCGCCCGCGGCGCTCGCGCTCGGCTTCGGTCTTGGTCAGTAGCGTATAGCCGAGCGCCTGGAGCAGGTGCATGGCGGGCACCTGCGAGAGCGATTTTTCCGAGGCCGCGAACTGGTCCATGTCAGTCGGCCGCCGGGCTGAGGTCGGCGACCGCCTCCGGCACGCAGACTTGGCCGGTGAGGAGCTTTTGCATCAGGCCGGTCTTTTGGCGACGAAGGGCCACCACCAGTGATCTGATGCTGTTTATCCCATCGATGCACAGGGTGAGGATCGCGGCGACCTCATCTTGCCGCTCCCTCGTAGGAACTGCGATTTCAGAGGCGAACAGATCGTCCGGATTTACCCGTCGCGCGATACGCTGGCCACGAGCGAGATTTTGTTGATTTTGGTAGTATGCGGGGCGGGTAACATAGTTCAGTAGCCAGATGGAGTTCACGCGCGGAGCTATCTCGAAGGCGGGCAGATCGAGGGTTGATTGAAAGCCGTCGAGATGATCTGGCACCACCGCGAAGGCTCCGTTCAGGAAGTCGAGACGGCTATAAATGAATTGTCCCGCCCTCCGGATGTAATATCTGGTATTGGCGCTGCCAGCCGTCCGGTCTTGCTTCGGTCCAATGCCTTTCCCATAAAGTTTGACGGTCAGCTTGCGGGCGGTGCTGCCGTCGTTTCCGGGGATGCGGCTCTCGTCAAGGAAGCCACCGAAGGTCAATCTCTCTTCGGAGCCGTCTTCGCGATAGAGTTCCGTCCGCAAGGCTTCAAACTGTCTCTGCGCTGCGTCAAGCAGGCGTTCCGCCTTCTCGATCGCTGCATCCCAGGTGCCGAGGACGGCGGCGATCCGGCGTTGCTCGGGAAGCGGGGGAAGGGGAATCGGAAATTGCTTGAGCTGAGTTGAGTTGATGCTCGCCAGGTTTGTGCTCTGCTTAGAGCAAGAGAGAAAGTAACGCCTCCCAATGAGGCTTGCGGCTACGTATGCGAGAAACTCAGGAAGCAAGGTCTGTTTATGTGTCCGTACGGCAAAGATGTGATTCTGATGTAGGCACGGATCGATCTGGCCGCGCCAGACTGTACCGCGGCCGAGCTTGTCAAAATCGCCTCCTTCGGTGAACAGGACATCTCCCGCTCGAAGTTGGTAGCGTGACGCTTCAGCAGGCTCGATTTCGATCTCCTTGATTTCTGACAGATCCAAGAACCCATCCTGGACATTCGCTACCCTAAGGTACGCCAGATTGACTGACCCATTCTTGGGCGTCTTTCCCTTGGCAATGCCGGTCTGTACGACTGCTACCTCGCCGAGGGGCGCGGTGGACCATCTTCCGGATGTCCCAAGTGCCGTGTTCCGCGTCATTCTAGCCTCTCAGAAAAGGGGTAAGAACTCCCGAATGGGGGCAATAAAAGCGGGCTCATTGCCCCCTTTCTCCCCTCTTGCCGGTATTCCTGTCGTCCGGTCCTCCGGCGATGCGCCGCCATCGTGCCCCCCGGCCTCGGCCGGTGGCCTCCAGCCGGCCGGCATCGCGCTCCTGCCGCACCACATGGCGCAGCATGTCCCAGCCGACGCTGGGGCAGCGCTGGTGCAGCTCCGAGATCGAGAAATCGCCGAGCATCTGGCTGATGGCCTGACGGACAAGCTCGGTCTTCGCCCCCCGCCCGTCCCGCAGTGATCCCGCATCGCGGGCGAACTCGTCATAGGCCGCCTTCACGACCCCGAGGAAATAGGCGACCCACGGCATCGGGTCATGCGCCGCCTCGTGCCAACCCTGGGAGGCGTGATGGAGCGTTTCGTAGTAGCTCGCCTTGGTCCGCTCGATCAGGCGTTCCAGCGAGATATACCGGGCCACCTCGTAATCCTCGCGGTAGAGCAGCAGCACCGTCAGCAGCCGCGCCATGCGGCCGTTGCCGTCCGCGAAGGGGTGAATGCACAGGAAGTCGAGCACGTAGAGGGCGAGGAGGATCAGCCCATCCACCTCGGAATCGCCGGCCTGCGCGAAGCGCGCGTGCAGATCGTCCATCGCCGCCGCCGTACGCCAGGCCGGGACGGGCGTGAAGCGCACAAGCGTCGTGCCGTCCGGCGCGCGCTCGGTGATCAGGTTGTCGGATGGCTTCCAGCGCCCTGCCGTGCCGATCCCGGTGAAGGTGAACAGGTCGCGGTGGAGCTGCAGCACCAGGTTGGGCGTGAAGTCCATGTGCTCGTGCTGCTCGTGAATGAGGTTGAGCACGTTGCGGTAGCCCGCGATCTCGCCTTCCGACCGGTTTTCGGCGCGGGGTGGCTCGTTGCGCCGGACCAGCCGCTCGATCGCGGTGCGCGGCAGCGTGATGCCTTCCAGCCGGTTCGAGGACTCGGTGCTCTCGATGATCGCGACCTGACGGAGGTTTTCCAGGATCTCGGGCGCACGCTCCTTGAACAGGTCCTGCTTGCCCTTGCCCTCGCCAATGGCGCGGACCAGGGCGACGACATCATGCGTCAGCCGCAGCCCTTCCAGGACCTGGGGAAGAAAGGAGTTCACGCCACACCCTCCGAGCGAACCTGTAACCGATGCTTACAGGCTGGGCGGGCGATGCCCCTGCCGTCAGCCATGGAGGCCAAGCTCCTTGAGATGCGCCTTCATCTTGCCGCGCAGTTCGGCAAGCTCGCCCTCCAGGGTTTCGATCTCCCGTTCGACTGCGGCGATGTCGATTTCGGTCTCGGCTTCCGCCGTGTCGATGTAGCGGGGAATGTTCAGGTTGAAGTCATTGGAGGTGATCTCCGCGATCGGCACCGGCCGCGCGTAGCGCTCCACCGTGGCGCGGGTGCGGTAGGTCTCGACGATCCGGCTGACATGTGCGTCTTCCAGCGCGTTCTGCCGCTTGCCTTCGCGGTACTCGCGGCTGGCGTCGATCACCATCACATCGCGCCGGCCTTCATGCGCGCCGCCCGCCTCCCGCGCGCGGTCGAAGACCAGGATCGCGACGGGAATGCCTGTGGTGGGAAACAGGTTGGGTGGCAGGCCGATCACGGCATCGAGCAGGTTCTCCTCGATCAGCGCCTGACGGATGCGCCCTTCCGCCCCACCGCGGAACAGGACGCCGTGGGGCACGACGACGCCGACCCGCCCTTCCCGTGTCTTTGCCGCCTCGACCATGTGCGAGATGAAGGCGTAGTCCGCCTTCGATTTCGGCGGCACGCCACGCCAGAAACGGGCAAAGCGATCGTTGCCGGCGTTCTCTGCCCCCCATTGATCGAGCGAGAAGGGCGGATTGGCGACCACCACGTCGAACTTCATCAGCGCATCGCGCTCGATCAGTTTGGGGTCGTTCAGCGTATCACCCCAAACGATGGTGGCGCCGTCCTTGCCGTGCAGGAACATGTTCATGCGCGCGAAACCGTACGTGGCGCTGTTTACCTCCTGGCCGAACAGTGCGTAATCATGCGAGTTGTAGGTTGCCTCGATGTATTCCCCGGCGCGCAGCAGCATGGAGGCCGAGCCGCAGGCCGGGTCGCAGATCCGGTCCCCTGGCTTGGGGGCAACAAGACGTGCCATCAGCCGCGAGACCTGCAGCGGCGTGTAGAATTCTCCTGCCTTCTTGCCCGCGCCGGCGGCGAAACGCTCGATCAGGTAGATGTAGGTCTCGCCGATGATATCCTCATCTACCACCGACGGGCGCAGATTGAGGCCCGCGAACCCTTCGATCAGATTCTTGAGGCGACGGTTGCGATCCCGCGTCGGGCCAAGCTTCGTCTCGCTGTTGAAGTCCACGTTGAATACGTTGGCGAGCTTGGCCTTGTTTGCTTCCTCGATGGCGTCCAGCGCCTCGTTGATCAGTTCGCCGAGATTGTCGGCGTCGCGGCGGGCATAAAGATCATAGAACGAGGCGCCTTTGGGCAGGACGAAGCGCTCGCGCGCCATGCGCCGGCGGATGCGCTCCTCGTCTTCGCCATAGGCCTTGCGGGCTTCCTCATAGTGCTCGGCCCAAACGTCGCTGATGTATTTCAAGAACAGGAAATCGAGGATGTAATCCTTGTATTCCGTGGCATCGACGACGCCCCGGAAGGTGTCGCAGGCGGACCAGGCGACTTTCTTGACTTCTTCGAGCTTGTTCGGGTCGATCATGGTGTTTCCCCAAGGTGGGGCGGCGTCGCCGCCGCCCCGCTGGTCCGTATTACTGCTTGCCGCAAGGCGGGTCGTATTGGCTGCGCAGAGCGCTTTCGATCCGCATCCGGGTAGGCTCGTCGCAATAGTAGGCGGCGACCGACCAGTTTGACGACGTCTGGCGGTTCCAGCAGTCCTCCCGGTCGTGGCCGTCGATCCGATTGCGCAGGTCGCCGGACTCGCCGATATCGACGACCCTCCAGCCGCCAGAGCCGTTGCGGCCAAGAATGGCATAGACCCCGGAGCGGCGCTGAAGGCTGCCGGAACTGGAAAACGGACCTTCGAAGGTGTAGTTACCGATCGTGATCCCCATCATGATGTCCTTTCGCGAGGGGGGTTGCAGGATGACCCGCCGGCGTTGACGCGCCAGCGGATCGACGTTCGCCCGGGGGTGTTGGTGCGCCTCCGGGCGCCTTCGCCCACCGTTCGATCAAGCCGAACAGCAGCGAATCCTGGGCCGCGGCGAGGCGCTGAAGCAGCTCCCGCTCGCGACGCATCATGTGACCCAAGGCCGCGATCTCGCGCTGATGCGGCAGGCTGGGTAGACGAATCTCGATGTTGGCTATCGCCTCCCGCGTCAGCTCGGGCACGTGGGTGCCGGCAGCCTGTGCGCGGAGCCGTTGCTGGGTCCGGGGGTGGCCCAGGAACAGGGCCAGAAAGGCGCCGTCGAGTTGGGCGATGTCCGGACGGATGAGGCACAGAGGGGAGACCGGAACCGCGCCGCTCGCATCTTCCGTGGCAAGGCCCACTGGGTAGCTGACCCCACGCGACTGCAGCAGGACATCGCCCGGACGTAGCCGGGGAGCGGTTTCCCCAAACCGATCCATGACCCGGGTCAGCCGGTCGCTGTCGATGTCCCCATCGGGGCCGAGGTCTTTGGCGTGGACAACCCGCTCGCCGCCGGCGGCAACAGCCTCCAGGCGCCCCCTGGGAGAGGCGCCCACACGGATCTCGGACAGGTCGGCCAGAATCGGCATTTTCGAACACACCCAAGCGATGGGGGTCGAAATAATGCCGGGCACGGCCCCTGTCAAGCAGGAAAACTATGCCCACAACGCT
>JAJZVE010000327.1 GCA_021845835.1 Pseudomonadota bacterium
TCGTCGAACAGCTGCTCGCGGCGAAGGTCCCCGGCGCGGGCGGCTGCCGCGGAGTAGCCCCCGCATCGACGGCCGCGCTATCGCCGGTTAGCATCGGGCCAACAACCCTGTGAACGTTCCGCATGTCCCTCAACGGCCAGGCCTATATCGTCGGTGCCTACGAACATCCCACGCGCAGGGCGCCCGACAGGTCCGTCGCGCAACTGCATGCCGAAGCGGCGCGCGGCGCCCTTGTTGATGCCGGCCTGACCAAGGACGACGTGGACGGCTACTTCTGCGCCGGCGACGCGCCGGGCATGGGGCCGCTGGCGATGGCCGACTACATGAACCTGCGGCTGCGCCACCTCGACAGCACCGAACTCGGCGGCGCCACCTACATCGCCCATGTCGCGCACGCCGCGGCGGCGATCGCGGCGGGGAAGTGCAACGTCGCCCTGATCACCCTCGCCGGCCGGCCGCGCAGCGAGGGCCATAGCGGCACCGCGCCGCGCCCGGTTGCGGCGAGTGCGCCGGAAGCGGCCTGGGAAGCGCCGTTCGGGCCGGTCACGACCAACGTCTATGGCATGTGCGCCATGCGCCACATGCACGAGTACGGCACCACGTCGGAACAGCTCGCCTGGATCAAGGTGGCGGCCAGCCATCACGCGCAATGGAATGACCACGCCATGCTGCGCGAGGTGGTGACGGTCGCGGACGTGCTGGCCTCGCCGATGATCTCCGACCCGCTGCACCGGCTCGATTGCTGCGTGGTCAGCGACGGCGGCGGCGCGCTGGTGGTGACGCGGCCGGAAATCGCCAGATCGCTCGCCCGCCCGCGCGTGAAGCTGCGCGGCGCCGGGGAGACCATGAAGGGCCAGGCGGGCGGCGCGGTCGACCTGACGTTCTCCGGCGCGCGCTGGTCGGGTGCTGCGGCGTTTGCGGAGGCGAAGGTGACGCCCGCGGACATCAAATACGCCTCGATCTACGACAGCTTCACCATCACCGTTCTGGTGCAGATCGAGGATCTCGGCTTCTGCGAGAAGGGCCAGGGCGGGCGCTTCGTCGCCGACGGCAACCTGATTTCGGGCGTGGGGCGGCTGCCGTTCAACACCGACGGCGGCGGACTGTGCAACAACCATCCGGCCAATCGCGGCGGCATGACCAAGGTGATCGAGGCGGTGCGCCAGTTGCGCGGCGAGGCGCACCCGAAAGTGCAGGTCGCGAACTGCGATCTTGCGCTGGCGCAGGGCACCGGCGGGCAGCTCGGCAGCCGCCACGGCTCGGCGACGCTGATCCTGGAACGGGAGTGACCGCGATGACCGAACGCAACCTTCCCGCCCCGCCGGTCACGCCGGAGAGCGCGCCGTTCTTCGCCGCGGCGGCAGCCGGGAAATTCCTGATCGGCCGCTGCACCCAGTGCGGCCGCGCGCACTGGTATCCGCGCGCGCTGTGCCCGTTCTGCTTCGGCGCGACGGAGTGGCAGGAAGCATCGGGCCGCGGTGCGATCTACAGTTTTTCCGTCATGCGCCGCGTCACGCCGCCCTATGCGATCGCCTATGTCACGCTCGACGAAGGGCCGACGATGATGACCAACCTCGTCGATTGCGACTTTGACGGCTTGCGCATCGGCGGGCGCGTGCAACTGGTGTTCAAACCGAGCGAAGGCGGCCCGCCGGTGCCCTGTTTCCGGCCGGAATAGTCCGGTCGGGACCATTCAACGCGGGGAAAGGCAGTCCATGGACGAATCCAGCAGGCTCGACGGCAAGGTCGCCGTCGTCACTGGCGCCGGCGGCGGCATCGGGCGGGAGATCGCACTGGCGATGGCGCTGGCGGGCGCCGCCGTCGTCATCAACGATGTCGGCGCCTCGCTGTCCGGCGAGGGCGGCTCCGCCACGCCGGCCGGGCAGACGAAGCAGATCATCGAACAGCGCGGCGGTCGCGCCGCCATCAGCACCGACAGCGTCGCGGAATGGGAGTCCGCACAGCGCATCGTGCAGTGCGCGCTCGACAGCTTCGGCCGCATCGACATCGTGGTCAACAACGCCGGCATCCTGCGCGACATGATCTTCCACAAGATGGCGCCACAGGACTGGCTCGCCGTCATCGGCGTGCATCTCAACGGCAGCTTCTTCGTCAGCCGCGCCGCCGCCGGACATTTCCGCAGGCAGTCGGGCGGCGCCTATGTCCACATGACCAGCACGTCCGGACTGGTGGGCAATTTCGGGCAGGCGAACTACGCGGCGGCGAAACTCGGCATCGTCGCGCTGTCGAAGTCGATCGCGCTCGACATGCAGCGCTTCAACGTGCGGTCCAACTGCATCGCGCCGTTCGCGTGGAGCCGCATGACCTCCTCGATCCCGGCCGACACGCCGCAGCAGCAGACGCGGCTTGCCAGACTGCAGCAGATGACGCCGGACAAGAACGCGCCGCTGGCGGTGACGCTCGCCTCCGACGCGGCGCGCGGCATCAGCGGGCAGGTGTTCGGCGTGCGCATGAACGAGATCTACCTGTTCAGCCAGAGCCGCATGATCCGCAGCGTGCATCGCGCCGACGGCTGGACGCCGGCGCAGATCGCCGAACAGGCGCTGCCGGCGCTGCGGCCCAGCCTGCTGCCGCTCGACCGCAGCGGCGATGCGTTCTGCTGGGACCCGATCTGATCTGATCCGGCCGCGCCGGATCAGACGGCGCTGACCGGCCGGTCGGCGGCGATCTGCTTCCACGCCTGCCCGATCACCAGCTCCGCCGGCACGCGGGCGAGGCGGGAGGCGCGGGCGTCCGGGGTCTGCGCCAGATAGCGATCGACCAGCCACCAGCCGAGGCTGTAGCCCGACCACGGCAATATCCCGCGCCGGTCGCCGCAAAACCAGCGGGCGAGGTCGATGCCCGGGTCCCACAGCACCGGTTCCGCCGCCGCGGCAGCGCGCGCAAGGTCGCCGTCCGCCAGCGCGCGGCACCACGGGTCGGGCGCGCCGGCCAGCACCTCCAGCGTGAAATGGTCGGCCAGTCCTTCGCTCACCAGCGCCTCGGCGAGCCGGGTGCCGTAGCCGGGCCCGGCCTGGCGCAAGGCGTGGTGCGCCTCGTGGACGACCACGCGGCGCAACCCGCCGACGAGGCGTTCTTCCATCGCCGGGTGCGCGGTGTCGAAGCCGAGGAAGATCGTGTTGCAGCTCGGCGTGGAGCCGCCGAAGCCGAGTTCGGGCACCGGCCAGTGCGGGATCTGGTGGATCACGATATCGACCCGCGGCGGGCGCATGATGCGCGCGATCGCGTCGAAGGCGGCGTCGATCTCGGCGCGGATGCGGCTCCGCCACGGGGCGAGGGAGCCGGCGGCCTGCAGCCAGTGCAGCGTCCAGGTGCGATCCATCGGCACGGCCCTGTCCTGCCTTGGGTGCCCAGTCCGAACGCAGGGCCGCTGCCCCGGTTCGGCCAGGAATGATAGCTTGCGTGTTCGCACCCGTTTTCGCAAGCGGGCGGGACGCCGCGTCCCGTGCTAGACCGGTGCCATCGTCCCGGCCGGAGCACGCATGCACGAGCACCACCACGACCACCACGCCCCGGCGCCGCGCGATTTCGGCGCGGCGTTCGCGCTCGGCACCGCGCTCAATGCCGGGTTCGTCGCGGCGGAGCTGGTGTTCGGCCTGGCCGCGCACGCGACCGCGCTGATGGCGGACGCGGTCCACAACGCGGGCGACGTGCTCGGCCTGCTGCTGGCCTGGGGGGCGGCGGTACTCGCGCGGCGGCTGCCGTCGCAGGCGCGCACCTACGGCTGGGGCCGCGGCTCGATCCTGGCGGCGCTGGTCAACGCGGCGGTGCTGCTGATCGGCGTCGGCGCGGTCGCGCTGGCGGCGGCGCAGCGCCTGCTGCAGCCGGCGCCGGTCGACGCCGCCACCGTGGTCTGGGTGGCGCTCGCCGGCGTCGCCGTGAACGGCGTCACCGCCTGGCTGTTCGCCGGCGGCGGCGGCGACCTGAATATCCGCGCCACCTTCCTGCACATGGCGAGCGATGCCGCGGTGTCGTCCGGCGTGGTGGTGGCGGCGCTGCTGATCGGCGCCACCGGGGCGACGTGGATCGACCCGCTGGCGAGCCTGCTGATCGTCGCCGTGGTCGTCGCCGGCACCTGGGGCGTGCTGCGCGACGCGGTGAATCTGGCGATGGACGGCGTGCCCGCCGGCATCGCGACCGTCGAGGTGGAACGCTATCTGCGCCAGCTTCCCGGCGTGATGGAGGTCCACGACCTGCATATCTGGGCGCTTTCCACCACGCAGACGGCGCTGACCGCGCATGTGGTGCATGACGGCGCGCCGCCGGCCGACGCGGTGATCCGGCAGGCGACGCGCGAGCTGGCCGCGCGCTTCGCCATCGACCACGCGACGCTGCAGATGGAGACGCCGCATCTGGCGCATGCCTGCCGGCTGCGGCCGGCGGACGTGGTGTGATGCGGCTGCTGTTCTGGCGACCACGCCCGATCCCGGTGCTGGAGCTGCACGGCCTGCTCGCCGCGCGGGCGGGCGCGCTCAATATCGCCGCGGTCGGGCCGCTGATCGAGCGCGCGATGGCGGCGGCGGGCAAGGGCGGCGTGCTGCTGCTCGACATCCAGAGCCCCGGCGGCTCGCCGGTGCAGTCCGACCTGATCGCGACGCGCATCCGCAGGCGCGCGGAGGCGAAGGGCGTGCGCGTGATCGCCGTGATCGGCGAGGTCGGCGCCTCCGGCGGCTACTGGCTGGCGTGCGCGGCGGACGAGATCGTGGCCAACGCGATGAGCGTGGTCGGCTCGATCGGCGTGATCGGCGGCAGCTTCGGCGTGGGGCCGGCGCTGGCGCGGCTGGGGGTGGAGCGGCGGCTTTATACCGCGGGCGCGAACAAGGGGCGGCTCGATCCGTTCAGCCCGGAGCGGCCCGAGGACGTGGAATTCGTGCGCGCGCTGCTCGACGATCTGCACACGCGCTTCAAGGACTGGGTGCGCCAGCGCCGCGCCGGCCGGCTGCGCGGCGAGGAGGCGGCACTGTTCGACGGCGGCTGGATGCTGGGCGCGCGGGCGGCGGAACTCGGTCTGGTGGACCGGCTGGGCGACCTGGACGGCGTGCTGCGCGAAATTGGCGGCGACAAGGCGCGCGTCCATGTGGTGCGCCCGCGCCGGCGCGGCTGGCTCGCAAGGCTGCCGCGAATGGTCGCCGAAGACGTCGTGGCGGCGATCGAGGACGCCGGGATGCCGCGGTTCTAGCCGCTGGGCGCCGTTGATGCTCGGCCCGATATTCATTAACAATGCGGACAGAGTAGCGTCGTTCGTGGCGATATCGCGATGTGTTTGTCACTTGCGATGTTTCTAACGGGACCGTTATGCTCACGGGTAGGTGTGTGTCGCCGTCTTGTGCGGTGGCACCGGCAAGAAACGTTTTACGCGGGAACGACGCCATGGGCACGACGGTCAGCAGCGGGCAAAGCCTGGTTCTTTCCAGCAGCCTTGCGAGCATCACGGTGCTCAACGGCGGCACGCTGGAGGTGGTCTCCGGCGGCACCGCCAGCGTCCTGACCGTCGATGCGGGCGGCTCGGCGACGGTCGCGTCCGGCGGGTCGATCAGCGGCGCTGCGCTTGAGACCGAGGCGTTCGTTGGCGGCATGTTCACGTCGGGCGGCATGCTGGCCGTGTCCTCGGGAGGAACGGTGCTGAGTGCGACCGTGAATTCCGGTGCAACTGTGCTGGTATCGTCTGGCGGAATCGCAAGCGATACCAACCTAGTGGGTGGGTCAGAGGCGGTCCTGTCCGGTGGGACCGATTCTGCTGCCGGGGCAAATTCGGGCCAAATGACCGTGTTCTCAGGAGGCACGG
>JAJZVE010000328.1 GCA_021845835.1 Pseudomonadota bacterium
CCGCAAATCCGGCGCCGAGATGGCCCGGCTCTACGGCGTCAGCCCGCCGACTGTGTCGCGCATCGTCGGACAGCACCGGGCCGCGCTGGCTTAGCGTGCAGTTTTGTACAAATCGTGTAGTGACCCCGGGAACGCCCCGGGCATGATCGCCCGGCAGGGAAAGGCCCATCCCGCTGAAAATCGCGGGATTTGGGCGCATTGGCGCCGCGGAGCGCCCGGAAACCCACGCAAATCCGCCGGTTGGGAGGATGTCAGATGCCTGGCGTCCGGCAATTGCCGCGATCGCAAGCCGGTGGCGCCACAAAGACGGGGGGAGGGGCCGAAAATAACAGTGCTATTTGACAGATTACCTATATTGTAGTCAATAAACGTTTTACGCATTGATCAAAAGGAGTCTTTTGTATGGCTGCGACACGCCCCCATCCCGCCCCCGCCCGCCGGCCAGGATGCCAATCCTGATCGGGGCGGATGGCTTCGACCGGGCGCCGCTCGACAGCCTGACCCGCACCGCGGCGCCCGATCCGATGGTGCTGGCATCGGCGCTCGCGGACGCCGCCGCCGGGATCGCGCGGCTCGACCAGGCGCTGGCCGGCCATCCTCTGGCCCAGGCTTTTCTCTATCGCGCCCGCCTCGAGGCGGTCCGTCGCATGGCGGCGGTCGACGGCCAGCTCATCGACCCCTGGCACCTTGCCGCGACGATCGAGGGCCTGCGCCTGCGCATGGACCCTTACCTGCGCATCATCGATCGCGGCGAGATCCTCGAGAAAGCGAGATTTGCGCTGACCCTGCACCACTGGCTCGTTGATCCGGATTTCGATCAGGAGGGCGAGGTGCAGCGCGCCGAAGCGATGCTGGCGATGCAGCCCGCCTCTTTGCCGCCGCTGATCGCCGCGGCGCAGGGGTTTCGGGAGTGGATCGAGGCTGGCGATGCCCGTCCGGCGATGCGCGCGGCGATGGTTCGCTTCTGGCGCAAGCGGCAGCTTCTCCGTCTGCCCGTCCCGCTCACCGGCGCCGCTTCGCTCAGGTCCGAGCAAAGCTGGGCCCGTGACGATTGGCTGCCAGCGTTTCTGCGGGCGCTCGCGCGCGAGGCGGCGGACGGCATGGACCTGCTCTACACCATGGAGCGCGCCTGGTTCGAAGCCCGGCGCGGCATTGCCGGCCGTCGCAAGGACTCCCACGTCGCTCCCGCCGTCGATCTGCTGGCAGCAACGCCGGTGCTGTCGGCGACCACGCTCGCCCGCATTCTTGGTATCACGGTCAAGAGCGCCATCCGCATCCTCGACACGCTGGTCGCGGCGGAGATCGCGGTCGAGGTCACGCATCGTTCGAAGCGGCGCCTGTTTGGGCTCAAGGGCCTGGCGCCGCTGCGCGAGGTGGTGCGCCCGCCCTATCGGCCCGATCCGAGCCGTGGCCGCGGCCGTCCCCGCCAACCCATCGAGGAGGAAGAGGCCGAGGTCGCGCCGCCTCCGTTGCCGCCCCTGACGCCAATCGAGCGGACGGAATTCGATTACACCGTGCTGGAGGAGGCCATGGCCCATCTCGGCGCCGTGGTGCGGCAGGCCCGCCGTGCCTTGGGCATGGCCGCCGATGGCGGAAATCCGGTCGAATCTGGCGGTGTGGAGGCAGGGCTGGAACGAGATGCAATCAATGATTAAACTTGCTGCATTGCTTCATTGCTGCATGGATAACCAAGCTGATGGCGAGCATCACGATCCGTAACCTCGACGAACCCCTGAAAGCCCGCCTGCGCGTCCAGGCGGCCGTTCATGGCCGCTCCATGGAAGACGAAGCACGCGACATCCTGCGGACCGCGCTCTCCCGTGAGCCGGCGCAGCCAAGCAACCTGGCCGCGGCCATCCGCAAGCGCTTCGCGCCGCTCGGCGGCGTCGAACTGCCCGATGTGCCGCGCGAAGCGATACGCGAGCCACCGGATTTTGGGTCGTGATCGTCTTGGACACCAATGTCGTCTCCGAGTTGATGCGACCCGTGCCGTCGGTGATGGTCGAGACCTGGATGACCGCCCAGCCTGCTGCCGGCCTGTTCATCTCGGCGATCACCGAGGCGGAACTTCGCTACGGCCTCGCCCTGCTGCCGGATGGCCAGCGGCAACGCCGGCTTCTGGCGCAGGCCGAGGCCATGCTGGCGGAGGATTTCGCTGGCCGTATTCTCCCCTTCGACAGCGCCGCGGCAGCGGCCTATGCACCGATCGCCGCCGCCCGCCGCCTCGCCGGCCGTCCGATCTCGCAAGCCGACGCCCAGATCGCCGCGATCGCCGCGTCGCGCGGCGCCGCCATCGCAACACGGAACGTGTCTGACTTCGACGGGTGCGGAATCCAGGTGCTCGACCCATGGACGGCATAGGCGGATATGGCACCGGCGCCGCTGCCGCCGCACTCCGCCATGCCCGCCTGACGCTTCACGCCCGGCCGGCGTAAAGGTGGAAACCCACCGCGGCGGGACCGCCCCGAGCCTGCAGAGGGTCTGGCCACATGACCGGGTTCGACCCGACACGCGCGTGCCGGACAATTTGGAGGAAGGGGGTTTGGGAAAGGAGCCAGGGCGTTGCCCTGGACCCACTGGGGCAGCGCCCCCAGATCCGCGTCCCTACCGCGGCTCCAACGCGGGCCAGCCTTCTGGCGGCGGACTCGCTAAGCTGATAGATTCCCTGATGGATTTTCGAACCATGGGAGCGGACCCATGCCCGAGCCGGTTCAGCTTTTGCTTTTCCCCGAACACGTGAGCCTGGTGCGCATCCGCCCCGAGCGCAATGAATGGCGTTTCTATCGCTTGCAAATCCTTCCCGATCTCTTTGGCAACATTCTCCTCGCCCGCCACTGGGGACGGATTGGCACGCAAGGCCGCTACCGCTGCGACCCGCAGCCTGATTCCGGGGCCGCTCTCGACGCTCTCGCCACCCTGGCCCGGCGCAAACGCCGCCGCGGCTATCACGACCGGGCCGGGCGGTAGCGGCGCCACAAGCGTTGCCGTTTGCGGCGCTTGTTAACGGCTTGCGCCGCGCCGCGGGATGGCATGAGAACGCCGCGAGAAAGAGAGCCAGGAATGCCGCGGACGGGCGGGAGGCCGCATGCCGCGCCGAAGTATGTTGGCACGCGGTCTGGTCGAAATCCGTTCCGGCATGTATGGCATGCGGGCGCTTTTTACCGCCACCGGAATGGCTGGGGTCAAGGCGTTGCTCGCCGATGCCCGGCGCATGCACCCGGAAGCCTATGCCTCTCTGCGCGAGGAACTGGGATCCTCGCCAGCAACCGAAACATCAAAGGAGAATGAAACATGGCACGTGCCACGACATCACGAACCACCACGAGAAGCGGCAAGGGCGCTGCCACCCGCAAGGGCGCGGCCGCGAAATCGCCGCGTGGCGCGGCAAAAAAGGCGGTGAAGACCCCAGCGCCGAAGCGGGCGCCGAAAGCGGCGGCCAAGCCAGCGCGCGCCAGCGCGTCGGCGCCGCTCGCCGGGCGCGTCGATCAGCTCGAGCGCAACATCGCTTCGCTGCGCACCCGGTATTCCGAGCTGAAACGCGCCCTGGCTGATCTCTCGGCCCGCAGCGAGGCGCAACCATCCGCCCCGGCCAAGCCTGCCCGCCGCCGGCGCGAACCCGAGGCCGCTCCGGCCGACGCGCCGCTGGAGACGGAGGAAAAATCCGATCAGAACGAATAGGCGCCGGCCCAACGGAGCCGTCCGTTCGTTCTTCCAGGCCCCCGACGTCCGCTACGCAGTCTGACGCCAATATGATACCTGTTTGGGTGTCTGGTTAGTAGTTAGCGACGTTCCTCCGTTAGCCGGTCCATGGCCCAAGCCTGGACCGCCATCTGGACCGGATCCCAAGGGCTGCTCAGCGGGGGAGTGTAGGTCAGATCAAGATCGTTCAGTGCTTCCATCGTCATTCCATGAAACAGCGCGGCTGCGAAAATATCGGTGCGCTTAGCGATCTCGGACTGGCAATGGCCCACGAGCTGCGCCCCCAGCAGCCGCCCTGAACGACGGTCGCCAGTGATCCTTAGGCGCAGCCGGCGGGCGCCGGGATAGTAGACCTTGTGGTCCCATGCCTCCGTCTCCGTCGTCGCGGCATCGAAGCCGGCATCCAGGGCTTCGCGCTCAAGCAGGCCGGTGCGTGCCGCCACCAGATCGAACAGCTTCACCGCCTGCGAGCCGAGCGAGCCGGCAAACTCGCGGTTGCCGCCGATCGCATTCTCGCCGGCGATACGGCCCTGCTTGTGGGCCGTCGTTCCGAGCGGAAGATAAGCGGGTCGTTCCAGCAGCCGGTGCCAGGTCTCGACGCAGTCGCCTGCGGCGAAGACATCGGGAAGATTGGTTTGCATCCGGCGCGTGACGCGGATCGCTTTGTGCACCCCGAGCTCGGCGCCAGCCGCAGCCGCCAGCTCGCTCGCCGGGCGCACCCCAAGCGCCACCAGCACCAGGTCCGCCGTGACCTTCCGGCCCTTCTGGTCCGTGATGCCGAGGCCATGTACATCGCCGGCGCGCTCGATGCCGGTAGCGCTGCGATCCGTCATGACCTCGACACCGCGCTGACGGAGTTCTTCCTCGAGCACGCGGCCCAGATCGGGATCGACGGTCGGAAGGACGGTCGCGGTACGTTCGATCACAGTCACCTTGAGACCGCGATGCGTGAGCGCGTCGGCCATTTCAAGACCGATGTAGCCGCCTCCGATGATCACGGCCGAGCGCGGTAATCGTTCGGACAGCCATTGCTGTACCGCAAAGCTGTCTTCCATCGTATGCAGGAGATGGACGCCCGGCAGGTTGATCCCGGGCAGATCCGGCCGCACCGGGACGGCCCCAGTCGCAACGATCAGGCGATCATAGTGCAGCACCCTGGACCCGTTCTCACGACCGCGTACGTGAACCGTCTTGGCGCTCGCATCGACCGCTTCGGCCGTGTGATTGCTCAGGAGGCGAATGCCATCGAATTCTGTCCTGTGCGCGAGGCTGCGCCAGTCGGGTGTTTCGCCGCTCAGAAAAAAAGGCAGCCCACAGATGCTGTAGTTCGGGAAGGCATCCGCGAGCACCACCGTGATCTCGACGTTCGGATCGAGCTCATGGGCGCGCAGGGCGGCACTGATTCCGGCATCGCTGCCGCCGATGATGAGCAAGTGCATGGCGATCTCCTAGGTATTGTCGGCAAGTCCGCGAAGAACATGACGTTTGTCATCCAAGGCTCAGGCGCGTCGCGAGTGTGGCCAAGGTGACGAGCAGGACGGGCACGGTCAGCAGGACACCCACCTTGAAGTAGTATCCCCAACCGATGGTCATGCCTTTGCGCGCGAGCACGTGCAGCCAGAGCAAGGTGGCCAGACTGCCGATGGGTGTGAACTTGGGGCCGAGATCACAGCCGATGACATTGGCATAGACCATGGCCTCGCGCACCGGGCCGGTGGCGTTCGTCGCCGCAACGGAGAGCGCACCCACAAGGACCGTTGGCATGTTGTTCATCACCGAGGAGAGGAATGCTGTCAGAATCCCGGTGCCAAACGCTGCGCCCCACACGCCGTGGCCCGCGAAAACATTCAGCAGGTTCGCCAGATACCCAGTGATCCCGGCGTTGCGCAGCCCATACACCACCAGATACATCCCCAGCGAGAAAATGACGATCTGCCAGGGTGCCTCGCGCAACACCTTCCGGGTGCTGATGACATGGCCGCGCGCAGCCACGCCGAGGAGCAGCAGCGCACCGAGGACCGCGACGGCGCTGACCGGCACGCCCAGCGGTTCAAGACCAAAGTACCCGAGCAGCAGGAGCGCCAGCACCACCCACCC
>JAJZVE010000329.1 GCA_021845835.1 Pseudomonadota bacterium
GCGGTCCAGTTCGCCCAGCACCTCGGCCTTCACGTCCGCGCGCTCGAACACCGCCTCGATCACGCAGGCGCGGTCCTGCAGGCGCGTGCGGTCAGGCGTCGGAGTGATGCGGGCGAAGGTAGCCGCCTTCGCGTCGGCGGCGTAGGTGCCGCGGGACGCGCCCTTGTCGAAGATGCCGTCGAGGCGCTGCAGCGCGGCGGCGAGTGCCGCCTCCGTCCGGTCGGTCAGCAGCACGGGATGGCCCGCCAGCGCATACACGAACGCGATTTCCGCGCCCATCAGACCGGCGCCGACGACGCCGATCCGTTGTTTTTCCTCCGGCACGCGACGTTCCTCTTTCCCCGGTTTCGGCAGGCCGCCGTTCGCTGCCGCCGACCATGCGCCGGCGGCGTCGGTCCTGACAAGGGCAGCCGGCCGGGCGAGGACCGTCAGGCAATGCTCGGCGGGAACGCGGTGCGCGCCGCCGCCGGTGCGCGCTGCGACAGGCGGGGCAGGTCGGCGGCGGCGGTAGCGCCCGCGATGCGGCCGAACACCGCGCCGTTCATCAGGCCGGTGCCGCCGGGATAGTTGAAGAAGAACAGCCCGCCGACCAGCTCGCCGGCGGCAAACAGGCCGGGGATCGGCCGCAGGTCCTGGTCCATCACCCGCGCCTCGGTGTCGATACGCAGGCCGCCGAAGGTGAAGGTGATGCCGCAGCCGACCTGGTACGCCTCGAACGGCCCATCCGCGATGGTGTTGGCCCAGTTGGTCTTCGGCACCGCAAGCCCGGCGGTGCCGCGGCCGTCCTTGATGTTGGGGTTGAACGGCACGTCCTGGCGCACCGCGGCGTTGTAGGCGCGCACCTCGTCGAGGAAGGCGGCGGCATCGACGCCCTCCAGCCTGGCCGCCAGGTCCTCGATCGTGTCGGCGCGCACCTTCGTCACCTGCCTGATGCGATACTCGTCGCGCAGCAGGTGCAGCACCTTCGCATCGAACACCTGCCAGGCGAAGTTGCCCGGCTGGCCGAGGATGACGCGGCCGTATTTGGCATAGGTGTAGTTGCGGAAATCCGCGCCCTCATCGACGAAGCGGCGCCCGGTGGCGTTGACCATGATGCCCCAGGGATAGGAATGCTTCTGGAACCCGTCGCCGACCGCGAGGTCGCCGAACTCCGGCGCATTGAAATCCCAGCCGACGGCGTGGCAGCCGGACCAGTTGCCGGCCGGGGACGCGCCGACGGCCAGCGCCATCTTGATGCCGTCGCCGGTGTTGAAGCGGCTGCCCCGCACCTTCGCCAGTTCCCAGCCGGGGCCGAGATAGCGCGTGCGCATCTCGGTATCCGCCTCGAAGCCGCCGGCGGCGAGCACGACGGCGGGCGCGTGCAGCTCGTAGCGCGAGTCGGCGGTCTTCACCTCGACGCCGCGGATGGCGTGGCCGTCGGTGAGCAGCCGGACGGCGCGGCTGGCGTAGCGGATGGCGATGCCGCGGCGGCGGCAGGCATCGCTGAGCGCCTTCACGAGGCCGGGCCCGCCGCCCCAGGCTTCCACGGTCAGCCCGCCCCAGAACCTGAAGCGGCCATCCACCTTGAACGCCTGGCGGCCGTAGATCGGCTGGAACCGCACGCCCTTGCCCTGCATCCAGGCGACGGTCGCGAAGCTGCGCCGCACCAGCAGCTCGCACAGCTGCGGATCGGTGCGGTTGTGGGTGACGCGGAACATGTCCTCGAAGAACTGGTCCTCGGTGTAGCTGCCGAAATCGGTGCGCGCGATTTCCTCCGCCGTCAGGTCGGGCATGACGCGGCGCAGGTCGTCCACGTCGCGATAGGCGAAGCGGATGGCGCCGGCGGTGAAGCTGCTGTTGCCGCCGGCCTCGTCCTCCGGCGCCCGCTCCAGCACCACGACGCGCGCGCCCTGTTCCTCGGCCGACAGCGCCGCGCACAGCGCCGCGTTGCCGCCGCCCACCACGATCACGTCGCAACGGTCCTCGCCCATCGGCCGATCCTCCTCTGCGGGGGCCGAGCGGGCGGCCCGTCATTTGTCGGCGCCAATCTCATCATGTCGATTGACATTTTGCAATGCCGTATGGCCTGCTGGCCGACGCGGCAGGCGAGAAGGAGGCGGGCATGGCAGAGACGGACGGAGCGCCGATCGCACCGGCCGCGGCCGCCGGCGCCGAGGCGGGGCGGGAGCGCGGCGGCGGCGTGCAGTCGCTGGAGCGCGCCAGCGCCATCCTGGACGCGATCGCGCGCCACCGCGACGGGATCGGTCTCGCGGACCTCGCCAAGGCGGTCGGGCTGCACGCCAGCACGGCGTTCCACCTCGCGAAAACGCTGGTGGCACTCGGCTATGTCCGGCAGACCGCGGACACGCGGCTGTACCGCCTCGGCCCGAAAATCTTCGGTCTGGCCGCCGCCGCCAGCGGCGAGCTGGAACTGGTGCGGACCGCGACGCCGGTGCTGGAGGCGGTGGCCGCCGCCACCGGGGAAAGCGCGCATCTGGCGATCGACGTGGTGGCGGGCGAGGTCGCGGTGGTGGCGCGCACGGCCGGCGCCGGGGCGTTCCAGATGGTCGATCGCACCGGCGGCGTGCGGCCGGCCTACTGCACCGCGCTCGGCAAGATCATGCTCGCCGCCACGGCGCCGGAGGCGTTCGAGCGCTACCTCGCCGAAGCGACGCTGACGCCCCGCACGCCCCGCACCATCGCCGACCCCGAGCGGCTGCGCGCCGAGATCGAGCAGGTGCGCCGCCAGCGCCTCGCTTACGACGACTGCGAGTTCGACCCGGAGGTGCGCTGCGTCGCCGCCCCGGTGCGCGACTTCACCGGCCGCACCGTCGCCGCGATCGGCCTGTCGGGGCCGGTGTGGCGGATGAGCCTGCAGCGCCTGCACGCGGTCAGCGGCGACATCGCCGCCGCGGCGGCGCGGCTGTCGGCGGAGCTGGGCTGGCGCGACGGCGGCATCGGTCAGGCGGCGTAGCACCGGCGCGGGATATTTCATATGGACGGCTTGCGTTTCCCATTACCGGATGAGACGATGCCGGTACGGCCGCTCTGACGCCCGGCGAAACGGCCGGCAAGGCCGCAGCAAGGGGAGGTGGCGATGCGAACGAGGCGAGACCTGCTGGTGGCCGCGGCGGCCGCGGCGCTTCCGGTGGCCGGTGCGTTCGGTCCGCGCGCGGCGGGTGCGGCGGAGGCGCTGCGCGTCGGCTGCTCGATCACGCAGACCGGCCCGTATTCGGCGCCGGCGGTGTTCGAGCTGCAGGGCTATCAGTTGGCGGCGGCGGAGCTGACCCAGGCGGGCGGCGTGCTCGGCCGGCCGGTCGAGATCGTCGCCTATGACGACCAGGGCAATCCGTCGACCGCGGTGCAGCTCTATCAGAAGCTGCTGCATTCGGATCGCGTCGATCTGCTGGTCAGCCCCTATCAGACCGACCTGATGTCGGCGGTGGCGCCGCTGGTCAACCGCGCGCGCATGGTGATGCCCTCGCTCGGCGCCAACATCGACGACTATCAGGGCAAGTATCCGTATCTGATCCAGGCGATCACGCAGACGCCGCGCTACATGGTGCCGGCGATCGACCTCGCCGCCGCGCGCGGCTACTCGACGCTGGCGCTGCTGGTGCAGAACACGCAATTCCCGCAGGAACTCGCGCAGGGCGTCGCCGACGCGGCGGCGGCGAAGGGGATCAAGGTCGTGTTCCGCGAAACCTTCGCGCCGAGCACGAGCGATTACAGCGCGCTCGTCATCAAGGCGGCGCAGAGCAAGCCCGACGTCATCATCGGCGCGACCTATCTTGCCGACGCGATGGGCATCGTGCGCGCGGCGAAGGCGCAGAACGTGCAGGCGAAGATGTTCGCGTTCAGCATCGGCCCGGTGGAGCCGGAATTCGGCCGCGGCCTGGGCGAGGCGGCGAACGGCATCTTCGGCACCACGCTGTATTTCCCCAGCCTGCACACCGCCGGCAACGAAGCCTTCGTCGCCGCCTTCACGAAGCAGTTCGGCCGCGCGCCGGACTATCACGCCGCTGTCGCCTATGCCAGCCTGAAGGTGCTGGCCTCTGCGGTGCAGCAGGTGGGCACGCTCGATCAGGACAAGATCCGCGACGCCATGCTGCACACCTCCGTCGATACCGTGGTCGGCCGCTTCCAGCTCAGTCCGACCGGGATGCAGATCGGCTATACCAGCTACGTGCTGCAATGGCAGAACGGCAAGCAGCAGCTTGTGTGGCCGCAGGAGCAGGCGACGGCGCCGGTGCAGTTGCCGCACGCGGCGTGGTGAGGTGGCGACGCTCGCCACCCTGCTCGTGCTCGGCCTGCTGTGGGGCGGCGTGTACCTGCTGATGGCGGAGGGACTGAACCTCATCTACGGGGTGATGAAGGTCGTCAATCTCGCACATGGCGACTTCATCGTCGTCGGCGGCATGCTGGCGCTGACGCTGTTCGCGCATTTCGGCTTCTCGCCGGTTCTCGCCCTGCCGATCGCGGCGGCGCTGCTGTTCCTGATCGGCGCCGGCGTGCAGGCCGGCGTGCTGGAGCGCATTCCGCTGGCCGGGTCGCAGGGCGAGCTGCGCACCCTGCTGGCGACCTTCGGCCTGTCCTATGTCGTCTCCAACGTCAGTTTCCTGGTCTGGGGATCGCAGTTCCAGTCGATCCCGTTCCTGCAGGGATCGCTCGCGCTCGGCGCGATCGTGGTGCCGCAGGGGCTGCTTGCCTGTTCCGTGCTCGCCGGCGCGGTCGCGGTCGCGGTGCATGTCTGGCTCACGCACACGATCGCCGGCCGGTCGGTGCGCGCCACCGCGCAGTCGGCGCTGGGCGCGGCGAGCTGCGGGCTGGACGTGCGGCGCCTGCGCGTCGTCACCTTCGCGCTCGGCGCGGCGATGGCGGGTGGTGCGGGCGCGCTGGTGATCGCGCTGGTGCCGTTCCAGACATCGAGCGGCGGCGACCTCACCGTGCAGTCGTTCACGCTGATCGCGCTCGGCGGCCTGGGCAGCTATGTCGGCGCCTGGCTCGCCGCCGAGCTGCTCGGCATCACCGAGGTGATGACGCAGTACTATCTCGGCTCCGACGCCGCCGCGGCGGTGGTGTATCTGATCTTCATCGGCGTGCTGGTGTTCCGTCCGCAAGGGCTGCTCGGTCGCATGGGACGGATATGAGCGCCGCGGCGGGCCGGCAGCGCATCGCGGCGCAGGCGGCGCTGCTGGCGGCGCTGGCGGCGCTCGGCCTGCTGGTGGCGTGGCACGGCAACGGCTACGTGCAGCAACTGCTGTTCAACATGGCGCTGTATGTGCTGCTGGCGACCGGATGGAACGTGATCGGCGGCATGACCGGCTATGTCTCGTTCGGCCAGGTCAGCTTTTTCGGGCTTGGCGCCTACGTCGCCGCCATCGGCGTGCTGCATTTCGATCTGTCCTGGGCCACCGCCGCGGTGCTCGCCGCGCTCGCCGCAACCTGCCTCGCGATTCCGCTCGGCCTTGTCATGCTGCGCCTGAGCGGCATCTTCTTCGCGCTCGGCATGTTCGGGCTGGCGCGCATCCTGCAGATCGCCGCCAATGCGCTGAACGTCACCGGCGGTCCGATGGGCACCACGGTGCCGGCCGCCGACACGCCGGCGCTGCCCGCCGCCGCGGCGGTGCTGCTGGCGAGTGCCGCGGTCATCGCCGTCGCCTGGATCATGCGCGGGCGGCTCGGGCTGCGGCTGATGGCGATCCGCGACGATCCGGTGGCGACCGAGGCGGCGGGCGTGAACGTCTGGCGCTGCAAGGTCGTCGCCTTCTGCATCGGCGCCGGCCTCGCCGCGATCGGCGGCGCGCTTTATGTCTG
>JAJZVE010000330.1 GCA_021845835.1 Pseudomonadota bacterium
AACATCGTGGCGCTGCTGCTGCTGGCGATCCTGGCGAGCCTGGGCTGAACCCGGCGGCCTGATGCCGATCCGTCCCCGGGGATGCCCCGGGGACGCGGCATCCCCGGGGATTTCCGTTCGCGACGGACGCTATGCCGCGGCCTCGTGGAACTGGCGCGGCGCGTCCGGCCCGCCCGGCACGAAGCCGGCGCGGATCGCGAAATCGCCGAACCGCTCGCCATCCTGCCGCTGCCGTGCATAGGCCGAAAACATCGGCGCGAGCGCGGCAAGAATGCCGGCCTCGTCGAGGTCCTTGCGGTACAGCCGGTTCAGGCGCGTGCCGTCGAAGGCGGCGCCGAGATGGAGGTTGTAAAGGCCGGGATTGCGGCCGACCAGGCCGATCTCCGCCAGATACGGCCGCGCGCAGCCGTTCGGGCAGCCGGTCATGCGGATGACGATCTCGTCCTGAGCAAGTCCTGCCTGCTGCAGCAGGGTTTCCAGTTTCGTGACCAGCGTCGGCAGATAGCGCTCGCTCTCGGCAAGCGCCAGGCCGCAGGTCGGCAGCGCCACGCAGGCCATCGCGTTGCGCCGCAGCCCGCCGGACGGATTGGCGAGGCCGTGGCTGTCGAGCAGCGCCGCGACGCCGGCGCGCGCGTCCGCCGGGATGCCGGCGATGATGATGTTCTGGTTGGTGGTCATCACGAAATTGCCGTGATGCACGCGGGCGATCTCGGCAAGCCCGGTGCGCAGTGCGACGCCCTTGCGATCGACCACGCGGCCGTTCTCGACATGCAGCGTGAAATGCGCGCGCCCGGCCGCGTCCTCGCGCCAGCCCAGCCGGTCGCCAGTGCCGTCGAAAGCGTAGGGGCGCGCCGGGGCGAACGGATAGCCGAGCCGTTCCTCCACCTGCGCGCGGAACCAGTCGAGGCCGCGCGCGGCGATCAGGTATTTCATGCGCGCCTGCCGGCGATCCGCGCGATTGCCGAAATCGCGCTGCACCGTGAGGATCTTCTCGCACACGTCGATGGCCTGCGCGGTGCTGCACCAGCCGATCACCTCGCCGAGCCGCGGATAGGTGTGCGGCTCCCCGTGCGTCATGCCCATGCCGCCGCCGACCGCGACGTTGTAGCCGACGACACGGCCGTTCTCGACCGTCGCGATCAGGCCGACCTCGTGCGCGAACACGTCCACGTCGTTGCGCGGCGGCACCGCGATGGCGATCTTGAACTTGCGCGGCAGATAGAGCGCGCCGTAGAGAGGCTCGCTTTCGGGTTCGCCGCCGGCGACGAGTTCGTCGTCGAGCCAGATCTCGTGATAGGCGCGGCTGCGCGGCGCGAGATGCGCGCTGATCGCGCGCGCCGCCGCCACCACGTCGGCATGCGCGGCGCTCTCGTCGGGATTGGCCGTCGCGATGACGTTGCGGTTCACGTCGCCGCAGGCGGCGATGGTGTCGAGCAGGGCGGCGTTGATGTCCTGCAGCGCGCGCTTCAGGTTGCTTTTGATGATGCCGTGGAACTGGATGGTCTGGCGCGTGGTGATGCGCAGCGTGCCGTTGGCGCGCGCATCGGCGATGCGGTCCAGCGCCAGCCACTGCGCGGACGTGACCACGCCGCCGGGGATGCGCAGCCGCGCCATGAAGCTGAACGCCTTCTCCATCTTCTTGCGCGCGCGCTCGGGGCGCAGGTCGCGGTCGTCCTGCTGGTAGATGCCGTGGAATTTCGTCAGTTGCGTGTCGTCCTCGGCGAGCGCGCCGGTGGACACGTCGTGCAGCCCGTCGGCGATGCTGCCACGCAGGAAGCGGCTGCGTTCCTTGATGCGTTCGACCGGCGAGCGGGGCAGGGGGGCGTCATCGCTCATCGTCGTGGTCTCCTTGCGGCGGCGCATTTCTGAAGCTGGCTTGCATTAATACACGTCGCGCAGATACCGCTGCTCCCGCGCCAGCGCCTCCAGCCGCGCCGCCGCGGCGTCCGCGGCGATCCCGGACTGGTCGGCGATCACGCGCGCCAGCGTCGCATGCACGTCCTTCGCCATCGCCCTGGCGTCGCCGCAGACATAGACGTGCGCGCCGTCCGCGATCCAGGAATACAGGCGGCGGCGCTGTTGCCACAGCCGCTGCTGCACGTACACCTTCTCCGGCTGGTCGCGCGAGAACGCCACGTCCAGATGCGTCAGCACGCCGCGCCGCAGCAGGTCCTGCCATTCCAACTGGTACAGGAAGTCGTGCGTGTAGGCGCGGTGGCCGAACACCAGCCAGTTGCCGCCGGTCGCGCCGGTCGCGTCGCGTTCCTGCAGGAAGCCGCGGAACGGCGCGACGCCGGTGCCGGGGCCGATCATGATGACCTTGCGGGACGGATCGGCCGGCAGGCGGAAATGCGGGTTGGGCCTGAGGAACACCTCCACCGTTCCGCCCGCGCGCCGCCGGTCGGCCAGATCGACCGAGGCGACGCCGTGCCGCGTGCGGCCATGCGCCTCGTAGCGCACCGCCGCCACCAGCAGATGCGCCGCGTCCTCCACCGCCGTGCGGCTGGAGGCGATCGAGTAGCTGCGCGGCGGCAGCGGGCGCAGCAGCCCGGCGAGCTGGTCCGGCGTCAGTGCGTGCGGGAACGCTTCCAGCAGGTCGAGCACCTGCCGGCCTTCGGCCAGCATGTCCGCCTGCGTCGCCGCATCGGCCAGACGCTTCTCGCCGGTCAGCGCGGCATAGGCGGCCAGCATCGGCCGGGTCAGCGTGGTGATGTCGAGCTTGCCGGCCAACGCCTCGGCGAAGGCGGCGTCGGGGGCGATGCCGGCGGTCCGCGCCACCGCCTCCACCAGCGCCGGATCGTTGCGCGGCAGCACAGCGAGCGCGTCGCCCGGCTCATAGGCGATGCCGGAGCCTGCCAGCGACAGCTCGATATGCCAGGTCTCGGCGGAGGAGCGGCTGCCGTTGAGGTTGACGCGCCCGGTGATCGTGGCGGCGAACGGGCTGGTGCGGTCATGCGGCGCCCCGGCCGTGTCGGGGCGGGCGAAATCGACGTGGATGACCGCGCCGGCCTCCGCCGCCGGGGTTTCGCCGGCAGCGATGTCGTGCAGTGCGCCGTCCAGCCATTGCTGCGCCGGTGCCTCGAAATCGAGGTCGCAGTCGGTGCGCGCGGCCACCCGCGTCGCCCCCAGCTCGGCCAGCCGCGCGTCGATGCGCTGGCCGGTCAGGCAGAAATTGGCATAGGCGCGGTCGCCCAGCGCCAGCACCGAATAGCGCAGATCGGGCAGGCGCGGTGCGTCCGCCGCCAGCAGCGCCCCGTAGAAGCCGGCGGCGCGCTGCGGCGGGTCGCCCTCGCCCCAGGTACTGGCGATCACCAGCAGGTTGCGCACGCCGGCCAGATCGGCGGGCGTCGCGTCGGCCATGTCGAGCACCCTGGCCGTGAAGCCGGCGCGGGCGGCGACGCCGCGGGCGCGGCCGGCGAGCGACTCGGCGTTGCCGCTCTCGGTCGCGTACAGGATGGTCAGCGGCAGCTTGCGCGCGGGCGGTGCCGCCGGGGCGGGCGGCGCGTTCGCCGCCTCCAGCCCGGCCAGGAAACCGCTCAGCCATTGCCGCTGCGACGCCGTGATGGACTTCATCACACGGTTCAGATACGTGATTTGATCCGCGGCGAACGGCGCGGTCGCGGGCAGGAAGGCCTGGCTCTGCATCGGAAATCCTTTCGCACGGCCGCCGGCGCGCAGCCGGGGCCGCGCGCCGTGTAGAAAAGACCGGCTTCGGCGGATTTTGCAAGGTCTGTAACGTAAAATCATGCTATTCACGAGACGCGGTCGTATGTGCGGCGCGCGCTGGCGCCCTCCGGGTGACGCCCATATACCCGGTCGCAGTCATCGCAGCAGGAGCGCGCCCATGCCCTATGTCGCCACCGCCACCGCCACCGGCGGCCGCAACGGCCATGTCGAGAGCAGCGACGGTTTGCTGAAGTTCGATCTCTCGGTGCCGCAGGAACTCGGCGGTCCGGGCAAGCCCGGCGCCAGCAACCCCGAGCAGTTCTTCGCCGCCGGCTACGCCGCCTGCTTCGGCAGCGCCGTCGAATACCTCGCCAAACAGGAGAAGCTGCCGGTGTGCGCCGTCACCGTGACCGCGCAGGTGACCATCGACGCCAACGACAAGGGGTTCTTCCTCGCGGTCTATCTGCGCACACATGTCGAGGGCGTGGACCGCCCCGCCGCCGAGCGGCTGGTGAACCGCGCGCATCTGGAGGTCTGCCCCTATTCCAGGGCAACGCACGGCAACATCCAGGTGGCGCTGGAAGTGGTGTGACGTCCTACCAGTGCATCGCGGTGAACATGCTGTAGCGGATGAACACCACCGCGCCGAACGTGTAGCGGCTGCCGTTGTCGCGCACTTGCTCGTAGGCCGGCAGCAGGGCGGTGAACGACACCGAATACAGCCTGCGCGTGTAGATCAGTCCGGGATCGACCAGCAGCAACTGCCCGCCGGTCCCGGGCACTTTCTGCCCACCGGTCCGGCTCGCCACCTGCGAGGTGTAGTTGCTCTCCAGCGAGGCGTACAGCTCCGCCGGCACCTCGCCCTCCAGGTTGCCGGGCCAGAGCAGGTAATGGAAGCCGAAATCAGCGAAGAACGTGTTGCCGAAGCGGTAGCCGGCGTCGGCGCTGTTGGTCTGGTAGCCGACCTCGGCGCCGCCGTTCCAGTACAGCGTCTGCCATGACGCGGTGAGCGCGTCACGCGACCCCCAGGTGCCGGTGCCGGGCTGCACCCCGCGCGGCAGGTCGGCGTTGGCATTGTCCATGCCGGTCGGGATGCTGACGCCGAGATAGGGCGCGACGCGGAAGGTGGAGCCGATCCCGTCCTGCTGGAACACCGTGTAGCGCCCTTCCAGCAGCGTGTCGCCGAGGCCGGTCGCGGTCACCTGGCGGACCTGCCCGCCGATCGGGATATTGGCGGAGTTGGCGGTGAACGTGGTGTTCTGCACGATGAAGGCGAGGTTGGGCGAGGCGCCGTAGATCAGCACGTTCTTGTCGAAGGCGCTGCGCACGCCGTCGGTGCCCTGGACGAACTCGGGCTGCGTGCGCACGATGACGTTGCCGGCCGAGATCGGCGACGCGCCGGGAAACGTGAGCTGCGCCCGCGCCGGCGCGGCGAGCAGCAGGATCGCGCAGCCCCCGGGCAGACCGAGGGCGAGGCGGCGGAACGGAGAGGAGGCCAACGGCTACGGGCTCGCCGCCGCGGCCTGCGGCGGCTTCCAGCGGATCTCGCCGGGCGTGTAGCTGGCGCCGCGCACCGCCGCGCGCAACTGCTCGTCGCTGACCGTCGCGCCCGGCAGCAGCCGAACCGTGGCCATCCCGTGCAACAGGTCGAAATGTACCTGCTCCACGCCCGGGATGCCGCCGAGATGCTTGAGCAGGCCGAAGGTCGCGCCGGGCGCCACCACGCCCATGACCGTCATCAGCGCCTCGCCCCCCGGCTCCGCCGCCGCCGCTCCGCCGGCCCAGGTCAGCGCCAGCAGGGCGCCGGCCGCCCCGTGCCGCCATCGCCGTGCCGTCGCCCTTCGCTGTCCGTTCATCCCGATCCCTGCCGCATTGCGCCACAGAACGGTATGGCGTCCGGGCGCCGGGTCAAGGGCCATGCTGCCCCGCATTTCCCGCTGGTCGCGCGCGGCCGGCCGCGCCAGGATGCGGCGACCGGGAGGAAGGTGGGGACGGGATGGGCGGATTGCTCGGACGGCGCCGGCTGGTGCTCGGCGCGGGATTGGCGGCGGCCGGCGGCGGGCTGCGCGGCGCGCGGGCGGAATTGCCGCTGTCGCCGGCGCTGCCGGCCGGAACCCGGC
>JAJZVE010000331.1 GCA_021845835.1 Pseudomonadota bacterium
GGCCGACGACGCTGCTGCCCGCCTCGGTGCGCACCATTTCGCAGCGGATGAAGCGGCTGGGCATCGCGGTTCCTGGCTTGAGGGGGCGTGGAGGGGCGGAGGCTTGTCTTGGCTGAAGAAGAACACATTTTGCGAAGCAAAATGTATATTGAGCCTATATATCATCCTTAGAAATTTGTTTCTTCATATGATACAATCTCCCAGCCGCCACGGCAAGCCAGGAGAGAAGAAAACATGAGCACGAACACGTGGATCAAACCCGTTTTCGATGACACCGCCATGCGACGGCTCGAAGATCTGGTCGCCAAGTGCGAAGACAGCACGCTCAGCGCCGACGAAGCTCTTGATCTCGCCGAGCTGCGGTTGCTGAAGGCGGAGGTGCAGCATGCCAGGGAGCGCGCCGCCATCGCCGAAAAGCGGCGGCGGGGCGAGGACCGGGACAAATACCGGCTCGGCGGCCTTGCCTTCGACGCCGGGCTGAAGGATTGGCCGGACAATCTTCTCACGGCCGGGTTCGCCTACCTGGCGGGCCTGAGCGATCGCGAGAAAGCCGTTTTGCTCCAGAGGCACGCGAACAGTAACGCGGCGGCCGGGTCGGGCAGCGGAACACCTGCGGCTCGGGCGGAGGGGTGAGACTCATGGATGATGAGGAGGATCCGCTGACGCTCATCGTCGCGGCGCTGCGGGAAGCCACGGAGGCCGCGCGCGCCGCCGGCACTGCCGCCAAGGCCACGCATGAGGGGATGCGGCAAGCAACAACGGACGCCGCGGCCACGCGGGCGGAGGCACGGAAATGCCATGACCAGCTTAGCGAAGCCGTTTCCGGCCTGGAGAAGAGGGTCGCGGCCCTCGCGCGTGACATCAAAGCGATGGCGCCTCCCGTCCGGAAGCCCGAGCGCGACCGCGACCGCGAGGCGCGCTATGTCTGGGCCGCCGCGGGTTTCATCGGCGGCATCATTCTCTGCGCGGCTTTTTTCTTCCTCGCCGCCGCCCGGTCCCATGCGGGCTGAGCCGCGCGGTCGCTCGCCGGCGGCAAGTCCGGGGCTGGCCCCGGGCTCCCTCGGCGCCACGCCCGCCAATCGCCCCGCTTTCGCCTTGCGCATCGCGGTGCCCGCAAGCAGCGGGCACCGCGATGCCGCTGCCACGGGGGCAGCCGGCCGCGATGATGGGCTGCGATGGCGCGGAACGCCAAGGGAACGGGAAAACATAGCAAAACCAACTGCAGTCTTGTGCCGGGGAAAGCACTGGCACGAAAATTGTACCGATCTTCCAGGCAGTCAGGCGACGAGAAACCGGGAAAATTTCCGAGACCATGACGCAACCGGCTTCCCCTCTTCAGTCATGGCGCCACCGAACTGAGCTTCTGTACCATTCTCCGATGTCTGAATCAGCAAAGGCGGCACGGCGATTGAAATCGCCCTTCGCCATGCCGTCTGGTCTTGCAGGAGGACAGTCATCGATGAGGCTGGTGAATTTATTTTCGTTATAATCTATTTTTTTGATTGACTTTTATCTTTAAATGCGCCATCCTCATAGCAGGAGATGAATGAGGCACTGTCTTTTTCTCCGGCGCCCGGGCGCCCCCCGGAAAATAGCGGCCGAGCATGGTGCTACGAACACCATACCCGGCCTGACCCGCAACATTGGAGTAAGCAATGTCACAGGCTGACCCTTCCCCTATCATGTCCGCCGCGGCCTCGCGAGCCGCCGGCATCCCCACCCACCTCAAGACCCGGCATCCCGGGCACGGCGCCGGGCATGCAGCCCATGACCGGCCCGGCTCCCGGCCGGCCGAGAAGAGCTGGCGCAAGAGCGTGGACCGGGGCCTCGAAATCATCATCTGCATCGGCCACATCGTCGGCGCCGCCATGCTGGTCGCCGACCATTTGTTTTGAGCGCCGCCGCGACCCCGCCCCTGGTGAGGGGTGCCGTTATCTCGGCACTCCGCATCCCGGCGAAAACGGCCTTGCCACCCAGGTGTGAGCTGGCGGTCATACGAGGGTCGGAAGGCCCAACGACGTAAAACTGCACGGTAGCGGTATTGCACGCAATGTTGTGGGTCGGGTTAGCAGCGGCTAGCGGGTCGGCTGGCGAGGAGTGCCCGAGGGCCAAGCTCGGCATCACTTATCCTCAAGACGCGCTCGATGGTGCCCTTGCGCAGCTCGCGGGCCAGCGCGAGGACATCCACGGTCACGGCCCGCAGCCGTCGGTTTTGTTCCTCCATCCGGTCCAGTTCGCGCATTTGATCCACTGACGGTCTTTCGGTTCGCCAGCGGCCGATCTGCCGCGCGTAGAGATCCACGAACTCGAGCTGCTCGGTGTGAACCTGGTCGATGCGGTCCACGGTCGCGTCATCCAGCACATGCGGGCGTGTCCGTGCTCGGGTCAATGTCTTGATGTGCGCGCGCGTGTCGTCCAGGGCGCCGTCGATCATGCTGGCGATAAGGGGCATCTGACCGATCGGCTGCCAGTTCACCGGATCGGAATGCGGCATGGTGGGATCCTCTGACTCAGGCCATGACGGGTTCAGACGCCGCCTCGGCGCGCCGGCGGGGAGACTGGAAGTAGCTGCCGTTGGGAATGACGTGGGCATGCGCCAACGGTGACACGCGGGCCAGGTTCTCGTCCTTCACCTCGTGCCCGGCGGCGCGGAGTTGATCGACGATGCCGGCAATGTGGACCGTGTTCCACACCAGCACGGCGTTGGAGAGCAGGCTGAGACAACTCGCCTTGTTCATCACCTCCTCGTAGTCGCCAGAGCGGAAGCCGCCCTGGTTGGCGAAGAACAAGGACTTGGCAAGGATGTGGCGGAACTCGCCGCGGTTAAGCTGCAGCTGGATGGCGTCGCGGAGCGGCTCTTCCTGGATGTAGCGCAGGATGTGCATGGTCTTCATCAGACGCCCGAGCTGGCTGAGCGCGCCGGCGAGATAGTCCGACGCGTTGGCGTTGGCCAGGCGCTGCATGACGACATGGGCCGGCGTCAGCCGGTCCTTCAACGATGCGGCGAGGCGCACGAGCTGGTCCCACTGCTCAAGGATGAGCCCCAGGTTGATGCTGCCGCGCAGCAGCGGCTGCAACGCGCCGTAGTCGGTCTCGCGATCGATGCGGCTGAGCACCTGATCGGGCAAATCCTTCAGCCGCGGCACGAAGGCGATGCCGAGCAGGGTGCAGAGGCCGAACAGATGCTCGGTGAAGCCATGCGTGTCCGAGGTGTGCTCGCGGATCGCCAGCACCGTGTCGTTGTCGAGGATGCCGCTGAGTGCGTAGCCCGCTTCGCGTGGCGCACACGAGATGGCCTGGGTGGCGTAGACGCTGCTCTGGTCGGAGGTGTGCGTATAGAGCTGGAGCGCCCGGTCGTAGTAGCCGAAGTAGCGCGGATAGACGCTGCCGAGCAGGCTGTCCCGTTCGACCGCGAAGCGCTGGCCATCGGAGGAGGAACGGCTTCCATCGCCCCAGATGCCGCTGAGCTTCAAGCCGTGATGGTGATCGACCAGGATGGTGTTGGCTGCCTTGAGCGTGGCGTCGCGCAGGAACCATCGGCTGGTGTCCTGCAATGTCTCGGCGGTGAGACTGTCGACGCTCTGGCTCATCGCGGCGAGGCCGAGGTTGGTGCCGTGCGCAATCAGGGTGGCAAGCAGTGAGCGGTGCGGGTTGGCGCCGCGTGGCTGATAGCCGCCGAGCGGTTGGAAGGCGCGGGTGAAGCCGCACCATTCATCGACGTCCTGCAATAAATCCTCGATGCGCACGCGCGGCAGGCTGGCGCCGATGGTGGCGCGCAGCTGATGCACTGCGCGCGGGATCAGCAGGGCATCGTGTCGCTTGAGCTTGAGCCGGCCATCGCGGACAGCAGCAAAGCGGTTGCTGGGCAAGCCGCGTTCCGCGGCCCGCGCCGCCTGATCGAATTCGGCGGCGATCCGGGCCAGGAACGCCTGTCCGTCGACCGGCAGGTCGAGACGCCGGTAGGCCTCTTCGCGGGCCTGCTGCCACTTGGGTTCGTCATAGACCAGGTTCCAGAAGGAGACGTGGTCGCGGCTTTGCGGCAGGAACAGGCTACCGGCGCGCAGGGCGTCACGCACCGCGAAGGCGAGCGAGATTTCCCAGATGGCGCGGTCGAGTTTGCCGTCGGTGACGAGATGGGGCCGCCAGTCGGCCTGCACGAAGCCGTGCGGATCGTCTGGCGTCAGTGGGCCGCGGGTGCCGGCATCGAGCGCGCGCAGGATCTCGATCGCCCGGAGCAGTGTCTCGCTTCCCGCGGCGGCCTGGAACGGCAGAGCGAGGAACGCCGGCAGGTATTGGCGCAGCGTGCTGTAGCGCGCGACCATGGCGTCGAGATGACCACGCTCCTCCAACCGCTCGAAGGCCCGGCAGGCGATGGCCGCCTCGATCAACGCCGGTGTGTCGAGTGTCTCACGCAAGGCGGTGACGGTTTGCGTGCCCTCGGCCGCCACCAGTGTATCGACCGCGCCGAGCATACGGTGCAACCCATCGCGAGCGCGCCGGCGCAGGCTCTTGCGGCGGATCTCGACGGCCGTGCGCGAGCGGCGGTTCATGCCGGTCAGGAACAGGTCGTTCATTTCGACGATCTGATCGAGCAGCGCTTGGCGGACTTCAACCAGGCTACAGGCGACGAGCGCGTCGCGCTTGGGTTTGGCGAAGCGGCGGAGGTCGCCGGCATCGTAGCGGCAGCCCAGTTGACCGAGCTGACGCACGATCCACGGATCGAGATCGTCCAGCCCGGCACCTTTGCCGAGCAGATCCTCGATCAGGTGCAGGCGCACGATGTCGCCTTTGATCACCGCGGCATTGGCTGATTTCAGATAGTCCTTCAACCGGAACAGGCTGGAACGCACATCGCCTTCCGGCACCTCGACCAGCAAGTCGATCGCATCGCGCAGGGTTGGCGGCAATCGGGTCGTCACCATCTCGTACAGATCGGTCGTGGCATGCGTTACCTCGGCCGCGACCAGCCGCTCGAGCGTGCTCGCGGCCGGCAGCATGACCCGCCACTCACGCAGCTTGTCTTCGGCGCGCATCAGGAGTTCGGCGGCGGTGCGGCCTTCGATGGCGCCTTGGCGCAGCCATTCCCGCAAGGTGGCAGCGGCCTGGCGGTCGAAGCCGCGGATGCCGAGATGGCGGCGAATGCGCAGCGATTGCTCCCGCTCGGTCTGCGCACGGCCTGGCCGGTCCAGGAACAGCACCGGGGGCAGCCCGATCTGTCGGGACAAATGGTTGACGATCTTGATCGGCGCGTGCCGGTAGTCATCGAGAAAGCGGCCGTGGGTGCGCATGACGCAGAGCTGCAGGGCGAAACGGCGACGATGATCGGTGCTGCGGCACTCAGCAATAACGGCGCGGTCCGCGGGCGTCAGATTCCAGTGCTGCGCGAGTTCGTCCTCGCTCGGATCAACCGGGATTGGCAGGCGGCGCCGGGCTTGCGGTGCCGCAGCCTGGGGATCATCCATCGACATTGAGATGCGAGCGCTCCAGGTCGGCCGCGAGGTCGTCGCGTGAGGGTCGCGTGTAGATGGCGGTCGTGTCGAGCGATTCATGACCGAGCAGGCTGGCGAGTTCGACCAGCCTGCCAGGGTTGTCGCGCAGGTAGCCAAGCGCGAAAGTGTGGCGCAGCGTGTGCGCCGAGACCGCCACCCGCTTCAGGCGGGCACGCCGGGCGAGGCTGGTGATGACGGCCTGGATCGTGCGCACCGGCATCGCCGTCTCGCGGCTGCTGACGAACAGCGCTGCGTCCTTGCCCGGCGCCTGGCGGCGTTCGAGA
>JAJZVE010000332.1 GCA_021845835.1 Pseudomonadota bacterium
CCGTCGGCGTGGGCGGGACCGCGAGCGGCGGCGACGGCGCCGTCGTCGGCGGCGGCATGGACACCGGCGGCGGCGTTGCCGTGGGCGGGGTGACGCTCGGCGGCGTCGGCGGCGTCGGCGTCGGCGGCGTCGGCGTGGCCGGTGGTGCGGCGGCGGGCGGCGTCGCCGGGGCCGGCATTTCGGTGGGCTTGTTCTCGTTCTGCTTGCCCACCTTGGTTCCGGGCGGCTGGAACAGCACGTCGAAGGACGGCGACACCGCCGGTTCCCGCAGTTGTCGATGCACGAGCAGCAGCACCGCCAGCAACGTCAGGTGCAGCAGCAGCGACAGCAACGCCGTCCAGAGCGTGCGCTGCGACCGGGCACGCAGGCTCGGCAGCGCTGGCCGTCCCGCCGCCCGGAGCGGCGGCGACGGCGGCGCGGCGGCGGGCAGCGCGGCGAAGGGGGTATCCGGCGGCGGCATCGGCGGCGCAGTCGCTCCTTCGGCACGCGCCCGGCATGCCGCTTTGCCGCGGGCCGCGTCAAGGCGCGCGACACGACGGCGGGCCGCGACGAGCCTGAAACGATAGGTCATGCAGAGGCGTTCCGCCGCGCCCGACGCCCGCTCGCGCCGCGTCAGCCGAAGCGGTTGGAGCGCGGGAATCCGTTCGGCACAGTCCGCCCGGCCTGCCCGCGTGCGCCGATCCATTCGCGCAGCGCCGCTTCGGTGCGCGTGCGCTCGCCGCTTTTCCAGGTCAGCCCATCGGCCAGCGCGAACACGCGCACGTCCGCGAGGCTGCCGTCCTTGTAGCGCTGCAGCATCACGCCGGTACCGCGCGCCAGTTCCGGCACCTGGTCCAGCGGGAACACCAGCAGGCGGCGATTCTCGCCCACCACCGCGACATGATCGCCCGCCACCGGCACGCAGGCCCGCGCCTCCTCGCCCGGCCGCAGGTTCAGCACCTGCTTGCCGGTGCGCTTTTCCGCCAGCAGATCGTCCGCCCTGACGACGAAGCCGCGCCCGCCGGCGGCGGCGAGCAGATAGCGCGCGCCCTCGCGCAGCACGAACAGCGCCAGCACGTCGTCCTCGTTACCGAGATCGGCGAGCAGCCGCACCGGCTGGCCGTCGCCGCGCCCGCGCGGCAGGTCGCCGGCGCGCAGCGTGTAGGCGCGCCCGTTGGTGGCGAACAGGCACAGCCGGTCGGTGGTTTCGCACGGCAGCAGCAGGCGCAGCCGGTCGCCCTCCTTGAACTTCAGCTCGGCCGGGTCGGCGACGCCGCCGCGCACCGCGCGCACCCAGCCCTTGTCCGACAGGATCGCGGTGATCGCCTCGCGCTCGATGAAAGCGTCCTGCGTGACGGCGACGACCGGCGGCGCCGCGGCCAGATGCGTGCGGCGGTCGCCGAGCGGACCGCCGCCGAACTTCTTTCCCGTTTCCTCCAGCTCGTGGCCGATCTTCTTCCAGCGCAGCCGTTCGTCGCCGAGCAGCCCCTGCAACTCGCGCCGTTCCTTCGACAGCACCTTGTGCTCGCGCTGTATTTCCATCTCCTCCAGCCTGCGCAGGCTGCGCAGGCGCATGTTCAGGATCGCCTCCGCCTGCACGTCGGACAGCGAGAACGCCGCCATCATCGCCGGCTTCGGCTCGTCCTCGGTGCGCAGGATGCGGATCAGTTCGTCGAGGTTGAGAAAAACGGCGAGGAACCCGTCCAGCACTTCCAGCCGCCGCTCGATCGCCGCAAGGCGGTGGCGGCTGCGGCGAACCAGCACCTCATGGCGATGATCGAGCCAGTGCCGCAGCACCTCGCGCAGCCCCATCACGCGCGGCGTGCGGTCGGCGGCCAGCACGTTCATGTTGAGCGGGAAGCGCGTCTCCAGTTGTGTCGCGCGGAACACGGTTTCCATCAGAACGTCGGGTTCGACGCCGCGGGTCTTCGGCTCCAGCACCAGGCGCACGGCCTCGGTGCTCTCGTCGCGCACGTCGCCGAGCAGCGGCAGTTTCTTCTGTTCCAGCAGCTCCGCCATCTGCTCGATCAGCCGTGACTTCTGCACCTGGTACGGGATTTCCGTGACCACGATCGCCCAGGTGCCGTGCTTGCCGCGCTCCACTTCCCATTTCGCGCGCAGCCGGAAGCCGCCACGGCCGGTTTCGTAGGCCTGCGCGATCGACGCCGCCTCCTCCACCAGCACACCGCCGGTGGGAAAATCCGGGCCGGGCATCAGCGCCAGCAACTCCGCCGTGGTCGCCTGCGGATTTCGCACCAGCAACGCAGCGGCGGCGCACACTTCGCCGGCGTTGTGCGGCGGGATCGACGTCGCCATGCCGACCGCGATGCCGGCGGCGCCGTTGGCCAGCAGGTTCGGGAATCCGCCCGGCAGCACGGCGGGTTCCTGTTCCTCGCCGTCATAGGTCGGGTGGAAATCCACCGCGTCGTCGTCGATGCCGGACAGCAGCGCGCGCGCGACTTCGGTGAGTCGCGCTTCGGTGTAGCGCATGGCTGCCGCGTTATCGCCGTCGATGTTGCCGAAATTGCCCTGGCCTTCGACCAGCGGATAGCGCGCGGCGAAATCCTGCGCCAGCCGCACCAGCGCGTCGTACACGGCGACGTCGCCGTGCGGGTGGAACTTGCCGATCACGTCGCCGACCACGCGCGCGCATTTCTTGAAGCCGGACGTGGGATCGAGGCGCAACTGGTGCATGGCGTAGATCAGCCGCCGATGCACGGGTTTCAGCCCGTCGCGCACATCGGGCAGCGAGCGCGACATGATGGTGGACAGCGCATAGGCCAGATAGCGTTCGGACAGCGCCTCGGCGAGCGGCGTGTCCTCGATCTTGCCGATCAGGTCGTCAGGCATTCGCAGCGGTCTCCGCGAGGGCAGCAACCATGTCGTAGAGCGCGACACGGGCGGCGGGCAACGGTCGGTGGTGGTGGCCGAAGGCGTCGCGGGCGAGGAAGTGGCCGGTGAGCCGCAGCCCGTCGCGCCATTCGGCGGCGCTGCCCATTGTATCGGCCAGCAGGAATGGCGGCAACGGCAGCAGGCGCGGGCGCCATCCCGCCGCCGCGTTGTCGCACACGGCGCGGCCGGTGCGCGGCGAGACCCAGAGCAATCCGTCGGTCGCGCCGGTGACCGCGCAGGCGTCGAGCGTGAGGCCATAGCCGAGATCGGCGAGCAACCCAGCCTCCCACCGCACCAGCGCGCCAAGCGCCTCCGGGCCGGCGGCGAGTTGCGCCAGCAGGCGCAGCAGGCCGGCGAACACGCGCGGGTGCGGTTCGCGTTCCGGCAGCGCGCCCTCCGTCACCGCGCAGGCGGCGCGCAGGATGCCGAGCGCCAGCCGGTCCTCCATCGCCAGCGCCGCCGCCGGATGCACGAGTTCGGCGGTCAGGCTGCCGAGCTGCTCGGACAGCCGCGCCACCCAGCGCGCCTGCACCACGTTGCCCGGCTGCCACACCGCGGCGCGCCCGCGCGCCAGCCCGCCGCGGGCGAGGCCGCGATGGGCGCCGTGCGCCTCGGTGATGACGGTCGCGATGGCGTCGCCCTCGCCGTAGGGGCGCGCGTCGAGCACGATGGCGGGGGCGTCCCATTCCATCGGGGGAGTTTAGCCGATCCTTGGCGGTTTTAGATCACAGCAGGCGCAAGCAACGCTATGGTTCGGCGGTCGCGGCAACGATGTGCGAAGGTACGTGAATGAACACGCTCATCATCGGCAACCAGACCGCTGAGGAACGGCGGCAAGCGATCCTGCATGCCGTCAGGTCGCAGGAAGCAGAGCCGGCCGCGCGGCTCGACTTCGACAGCCTCGACGATGCCTGGCTCCTGTTCAACAGCGAGCGCCGGGCGATCCTGCAAGTGATGGCCGCCGCCGGACCGCTCACGATCCGGCAGATCGCGCGGCGCGTCGGGCGCGAGGTCCGCGCGGTGCAGACCGACGTGCAATTGCTGTTCCTCGGCGGCGTGATCGATCGGACCGAGAACGGGCGTGTCGTCCTGCCGTACGAGAACATCCGGTTCGAGGTCACGCTGGCGGGGCGGCAAGCGGCGTAGAGAACGCCCCGGGTCACTCGAACTCCGTCGCCAGCCCCGGCTCCCGCCGATGTGCGAACATGCGCCGCAACTGGTGCGGCAGCACGCGACCGGCGGACAGGTCGGCGGGCAGCGCATGCTCGGCGAAAAACGCGACCTCCGACGTCTCCAGGCTGGGCGTCGCCGCGCCGCCGACGATCTCGCAGATAAAGAAGAATTTATACGCGGAGAACGGCGACGGCCCGTGCCCCTGCCGCGTGCGGTCCCACACCGCAGCCAGCTTGCGCACGCGCACCGCGAAGCCGGATTCCTCAAGGACTTCCCTGGCCACGCTCCCGGCGGGCGAAAGATTCACGTCGGCCCAGCCGCCGGGCAGCGTCCAGCGGCCTTCGTCCAGCACTTCGCGCACCAGCAGGATCTCGCCGGCGGCGTTGAATGCGGCGCCGCGCACGTCGATCTTCGGGGTGGCGTAGCCGTCCTGCGCCGCGAACAGCGCCTCCACCCGCGCCGCATCGCCGCCGCCGCACGCCGCCATCGCCCGCGCGGCCAGCGCGCGGAGCTGGATGTATCGTTCGCGGTCATAGGGATCGCGCGTGAAGGCCAGCCCCGACTGTGCGATCGCCTGCATCTCGCGCGCCCAGGCGAGCCACGCCGGCTCGGTCATGCCGCATCGACCGGGCGCGGGCGGCCATCCTCGCCGATCGCGACATAGACGAAGGTGGCCGATGTCACCTTGCACATCGCGCCTTCGCGGGAACGGCGCCAGGCCTCGATCAGGATGCGCATGGAGGTGCGGCCAACGCCCAGCACGTTGGTGTAGATGCTCACTTCGTCGCCGACCTTCACCGGGCGGTGGAAGGTCATGGAGTCGATCGCGACCGTCGCGGTCCGCCCGCGCGCGCGGCGCCAGGCGGTGACGCCGCCGGCAATGTCCATCTGCGACAGCAGCCAGCCGCCGAAAATGTCGCCGTTCGGGTTGGTGTCGGCCGGCATCGCGACAGTGCGGATCGCCGGCTCGCCGTGCGGCGGGGTTTCAGGGTCGCTCTCGCTCATGACGGGTCCTCCAGGCCGAGCGCGCGCAGCCGCGCCGCTTCCTCGTCCCAGCCGGCGCGCTCCTTGACGTTGAGGAACAGATGCACCGGCCGCTCCAGCAGCCGCGCCAGTTCGGCGCGGGCACGGGCGCCGATCTCGCGGATGCGGGCACCGCGCTCGCCGATCAGGATCGCCTTGTGGCCCGGCCGGGCGACGTAGATCGTCGCCTCCACGCGCACCGAGCCATCCTTGCGTTCCTGCCAGTTCTCCGTCTCCACGGTGGCGCCGTACGGCACTTCCTCGTGCGTCTGCAGGAAGATCTGCTCGCGCACCAGTTCGGCGGCGAGCAGCCGGTCCGGCAGGTCAGTGAGTTCATCATCGGGATAGAGATGCGGCCCCGCCGGCATCGCCTCCGCCAGCCGGTCGAGCAGCCGGTCCAGCCCGTCGCCGGTGGCGGCGGAGACCATGAAGGTCTCGGCGAACGGCGCCAACGCGCCAAGTTCGGCAACCAGCGGCAGCAGCCGCGGCGGCGCCACCAGATCGACCTTGTTCAACACCAGCCACAGCGTCCCGTCCCGCCTGGCCAGTCCGGCGGCAATCTGGCGCACCGGCTCGGTCAGGCCCGCCCTGGCATCGACCAGGAACAGCACCAGGTCGGCATCGGCGGCGCCGCCCCAGGCGGCGGCGACCATCGCGCGGTCGAGCCGCCGGCGCGGACGG
>JAJZVE010000333.1 GCA_021845835.1 Pseudomonadota bacterium
CGATCTGACGCCATCCTGGCCGACGGCACGCGGCACCGCTTCGGCGACCCGGATGCGGCGCCGCCGGCGCGCATCGCCGAGCTGACCGCGCGGCTGCTGGCGCTCGGCGCCGCCGAAGCGGGCGAGATCGCGGCGCGCTTCCCGCGCCTGCTGCGCCGCGTCGGCGGCTACAACATCGACGCGCTGCTGCCCGCCGACACCCCCCGCAACCTGGCCCGGCTGCTGGTCGGGTCGGAGGGAACGCTGGCGCTGTCGGTATCGATCGAACTGGCGCTGCTGCCGATCAAGCCGCGGAAAATGCTCGGCATCTGCCAGTTCCCGACGTTCCGCGCGGCGATGCTGGCGACCCGGCATCTGGTAGCGCTCGATCCGGAGGCGGTGGAGCTGGTCGATCACACCATGATCGCGCTCGGCCGCCAGATCCCGATCTACCGCGCCACCATCGAGCAGATGCTGCGCGGCGAGCCGGACAGCCTGCTGATCGTGGAGTTCCACGGCGACTCGGACGAGGTTCTCGCCGCCAGGCTCGACGAGCTCGATCAGGCGATGGCCGATCTCGGCCATCCCGGTGCGGTGGTGCGCGCGACCGATGTGGCGTTCCAGGCGCGCATCGCCGCGGTGCGCGAGGCTGGGCTGAATATCATGATGTCGATGAAGGGCGACGCCAAGCCGGTGTCATTCATCGAGGACTGCGCCGTCGCGCTCGACGATCTTGCCGACTACACCGAACGGCTGGAGGGCGTGTTCGCAAAGCATGACGTGCGCGGCACGTGGTATGCGCACGCCTCGGTCGGCTGCCTGCATGTGCGGCCGGTGCTGAACATGAAGGACCCGGCGCAGGTCGCCACCATGCGCGCGGTCGCGGAGGAATGTTTTGCTCTCGTCCGCGCCTACAAGGGCAGCCATTCCGGCGAGCACGGCGACGGCATCGTGCGCAGCGAGTTCCACGAGCCGATGTTCGGCCCGCGCATCGCCCGCGCCTTCGAGACGGTGAAAGACCTGTTCGATCCGGCCGGCCTGCTCAACCCCAACCGCATCGTGCGGGCACCGCGCATGGATGACCGCACGCTGCTGCGCTACCCGCCCGGCTATGCGCCGCTGCCCGGCATCGCGCCGGTGCTGGACTGGTCGGCGCATCCCGCCGGCCTGCTCGGTGCCGCCGAGATGTGCAACAACAACGGCACCTGCCGCGCTTTCGACGCCAGCGTCATGTGCCCGAGCTTCCGCGCCACCCGCGACGAGGCGCATCTGACGCGCGGGCGCGCCAACACGCTCCGCCTCGCGCTGACCGGCCAGCTCGGCCGCGGCGGGCTGGCCTCGGATGCGCTCGCCGAGGCGATGAAGCTCTGCGTGTCCTGCAAGGCGTGCCGGCGCGAGTGCCCGACCGGCATCGACATGGCGCGCATGAAGATCGAGGTGCTGGCGGCGCGCGCCGCCCGCCACGGCGTCGGCCTGCGGGAGCGGCTGATCGCCGCGCTGCCGCGTCTGGCGCCGCTGGCCGGGCGGGCGCCGGTGCTGGCCAATCTGGCCACCGGGCTGGCGGCGCGCCGGCTTGGCTTCGCGCCGGATCGCCGCCTGCCGCGCTTCCGCGCCGATGCCTTCCGCGACCGCGAGGCGGGACGGGCAGGGGGCGGGCAGGCGGTGCTGCTGTTCGCCGATACGTTCAACCGCCATTTCGAGCCGGCGAACCTGCGTGCCGCGTTCAGCGTGCTGCGCGCCGCCGGCGCCGACCCGATGCTGCCGGATGCCGGCGCCCGTCCGCTGTGCTGCGGACGCACCTGGCTCGCCGCCGGCATGGTGGAGCCGGCGCGGCGCGAGATGCGGCGCACGCTCGCGGCCCTTGCCGGCGATGCGCCGGTGGTGGGGCTGGAGCCGTCCTGCCTGTTCACGCTGAAGGACGAACTGCCGTCGCTGCTGCCGGGGCCGGAGGCACGCGCGCTCGCCGCGCGCGCGATGCTGCTGGAGGAATTCCTCGCCGGGCGGACGCTGCCGCTGCGCCGGCTGCCGGCGACCGCACATGTCCACGGCCATTGCCACCAGAAGAGTTTTGCCGCCTTCCCGGCAACGCTGGAGGTGCTGCGCCGCGTGCCGTCGCTCGCCGTGGCGCCGATCGCGTCCTCCTGCTGCGGCATGGCCGGCGCCTTCGGCTATCAGGCGGAGACGCAGGCCGCGTCGCGCGCGATGGCGGAACTGTCGCTGCTGCCGGCGGTGCGCGCCGCCGCGCCGGAGGATCTGATCGTCGCCGGCGGCACGTCCTGCCGCGCGCAGATCGCCGACCTCGCCGGCCGCGCGGCGGTGCATCCGGTGCAGGTGCTGGCGCGCGCGTTGTACGACCGCGCGTGATCGCCGCGCGCGCGGGCTACGACGTGCCCACCAGCCCGCGCGCAAACTCCTCCGCGTCGAATGGCCGCAGATCATCGGCCTGCTCGCCGACGCCCACGTAATGCACCGGCAGACGGAACTCCTCCGCCAGCGCCACCACTACGCCGCCGCGCGCGCTGCCGTCCAGCTTGGTCACGACCAGTCCTGAGACGTCCACCATCTCCTTGAACACGTCCACCTGGTTGAGCGCGTTCTGCCCCGTGGTCGCGTCCAGCACCAGCAGCACCGAATGCGGCGCGGTCGCGTCCTGCTTCTTCAGCACGCGGATGATTTTCCGCAGCTCCTCCATCAGTGCCGCCTTGTTGTGCAGTCGGCCGGCGGTGTCGATCAGCAATACATCGGCGCCCTCCGCCTTCGCGCGCGTCAGCGCGTCGAACGCGAGGCCGGCGGCATCGGTGTTCGCCGGCCCGGCGATCACCGGCGCGCCGGTGCGCTCGCCCCAGATCTGCAACTGCTCGACCGCCGCGGCGCGGAACGTGTCGCCGGCCACCAGCACCGGGCGCAATCCCTGCGCGCGATACGCCAGCGCCATCTTGCCGATCGTCGTCGTCTTGCCGGTGCCGTTGACGCCGACCACCAGCACCACATGCGGTCGCAGCGTCCGGTCCAGTTCCAGGGGTTTCGCGACCGGCCGCAGGATGTCCGCAATCTCGCCGGCCAGCGCCTCGCGCACTTCCTCGTCCGTCACTTCGCGGCCGAAGCGCGTGCGGCGGAACGCGGCGATGACGCGCGCGGCGACCTGCGTGCCGAGATCGGCGGCGACCAGCGCGTCCTCCAGATCGGCCAGCGCCGCATCGTCCAGCTTGCGCCTGACGAACACGGCGCCGATCGACTCCGTGATCCTGGCGCTGCTGCGCGCCAGCCCCTGCTTGAGCCGCGAGAGGAACCCGAGCGCCATCAGGCCGCCTCAGCCCGCACGCCATCGGCATCGGCGCCGACGACGCGCGCGCGCAGCAGGCGGCCCGGCGCCGCCTCGATACGCACGGGAACGAAATGCTCGGTGTGGCCGCGCGCACCGGTTTCGGCCAGCACGTCGGCCTCGCGCCCCACCAGGCCGGCATAGAAGCGCCGCGCATTCGCAGCACCCGCCGCGCGCAGCCGTGCCGCGCGCTCGCGCCGCAGCGCCACCGGCACCGCGGGCATGCGCGCGGCCGGCGTGCCGTCGCGTTCGCTGTAGGGGAAGACATGCACGAACGGAATCTCCTCGGCCTCCACCAGCGCCAGCGTGTCGGCGAAATGCGCCTCCGTCTCGGTCGGGAATCCGGCGATCAGGTCGGCGCCGATCGCGATCCCTGGGCGCAGCGCGCGCGCCCGCCGGATCAGCGCCACCGACCCGGCGCGCAGATGCCGCCGCTTCATGCGCTTGAGGATCATGTCCGCGCCGGCCTGCAGCGACAGATGCAGATGCGGCATCAGCCGCGCTTCCTCTGCCAGCAGCCGCCACAGATCGTCATCCAGCGCCGCCGGATCGAGCGAGGACAGCCGCAGCCGCGGCAGTTCCGGCACCAGCGCCAGCAGCCGCCGCACCATCTGGCCGAGCCGCGGCCTGCCGGGAAGATCGCCGCCGTAGCTGGCGATATCGACGCCGGTCAGCACGATTTCCTGATAGCCGCCGGCGAGCAGCGCGCGCACCTGCGCGACGATGGCGCCGACCGGCACGCTGCGGCTCGGGCCGCGGCCGAACGGGATGATGCAGAAGGTGCAGCGATGGTCGCAACCCTGCTGCACCTGCACGAAGGCGCGCGCGCGGCCGGCGAATTCCGTCACCAGATGTGCCGCCGTCTCGCGCGCCGCCATGATGTCGGAAACCGCGCTGCCCGCCTCCGCCGTCCAGTTTTCGGCGCGCAGCTTCTCGGCATTGCCGAGCACGCGCGCCACACCGGGCAGCGCCGCCCAGCGCTCCGGCGCGAGCTGCGCGGCGCAGCCGGTGACGACGATGCGTGCCTGCGGGTTCTCGCGATGCGCGCGGCGGATCGCCTGCCGCGCCTGCCGCTCGGCTTCGGCGGTGACCGCGCAGGTGTTGACGATCACCGTGTCGGCGAGCGCCGCCGCATGGCCGCGCATCACCTCGCTCTCGAAGCTGTTGAGGCGGCAGCCGAAGGTCAGCACCTCGACGCTCATGGCGGGAAGTCCGACAGGTCGAGCTCGCCGGTGAAGGCGACCGCGGTCGGGCCGCTCATCAGCACGTGGTCGTCGTCGCGCCACGTTATTTCCAATGCCCCGCCGTCGACCAGCACCGTCGCCTGCCTGCCGGCAAGGCCGCGCCGCGCCGCGTTCACCAGCGCCGCACAGGCGCCGGAGCCGCAGGCGCGCGTCAGCCCGGCGCCGCGTTCCCACACCCGCAGCCGGATACGGTCGGGGGCGCGGACCTGGGCTACGCCGATATTGGCCCGTGCGGGGAAGATGGCGGCGTGTTCCAGCCCCGGCCCCAGCTCCGCGATCGGCACAGCTTCGGCGTCGGGGACGAAGAACGTCGCGTGCGGGTTGCCCATCGACAGCGCGGCGGGGTCGCGCAGCGGGCCGGCTTCGAGGTCGAGATGCAGCGTGTCCATCGGCCGCGCCAGCGGCACGTCCCGCCAGCCGAGTCGCGGCGTGCCCATATCGACGCTGATCCCCCCGTCCGCCTGCACCGTCGCCGGCAGTACGCCCGCGAGCGTCGCGATCGTGATCGCGTCGCGTCCCGTCTGCTCGTGCAGCAGCCGCACGACGCAGCGGGTGGCGTTGCCGCAGGCGCCGGCCTCGCCGCCGTCGGGGTTGCGGATGCGCATGAAGGCGTCGGCGCCGCTGTCCGCCGGCGCGCGCTCGATAACGATGAACTGGTCGCAGCCGACGCCCTCGCGCCGGTCGGCGATGGCGGCGGCGCGGCGCGCGGTCAGGCCGAGCGGCGCCGCGCGCTCGTCGAACACGACGAAATCGTTGCCGCAGCCGTGCATCTTGACGAACGGGACGCGCATGGTCGGGTTATATGGTGCCGGACGGCCGTCACAACCCCCCAAGGGCAATGCGCGGTGGCCGTCCCGCCACCGTGCCGACGGACTGGCCGGTCCGCGAACCGTCAGGGAGAACGTCCGCATAACCGCCTATCTCATCGCCAACATTGCCGTCACCGACCCTGCCGGGTTCCAGCACGATCGCGAGCGCGTCGGATCGGTCATCGCGCAGTTCGGCGGGCGCCATATCGTGCGCGGCGGGGCGGTGCAGCCGCTGGCAGGCGCTCTCGGCCTCAAGCGCCTGATCGTGCTGGAATTCCCCTCTGTCGAGGCGGCCCGACGCTGCTACGACAGCCGCGAATACGCGCCCTTGCTGCAGTTGCGGCTGGCGACCGCGCGCTCACACGTGGCGCTGGTCGAGGGCTATGCGCCGGTA
>JAJZVE010000334.1 GCA_021845835.1 Pseudomonadota bacterium
GGTGCGACCGCATCGCCTACGGCGTGGAAAGCGCTAGCGCCTCCAACTTGGCGACCTTCCGCCGTAAGGCTCGGAAAACCAAGGAAGCCTTCGACATGACGCGCGCCGCTGGCATCCGCTCTATTGCATTCGCAGTCTTCGGTATGCCGGGCGAGACCTTTGAGGACCAGTTCGCCACGATCCGCATGCTCAAAGATCTGAACCCGGGCATGGTGCGCGATTTTACCTACAAGCCCTACCCAGGCACGCCGCAATACGCCGATCCGGCACGCTATGGCTTTCAGATCACCGACTGGAACTACGTGCGCTGGTCGCAGCAGGACGAGCCGGTACACCGCACCGACCACCTCAGTGAGGAAGAAATTATCGAGGTGCGCGTCCTCTGCAGCTATCTCTTTCGGAGCAGCGGAAAAATGGCGGTTGGCCCGAAGTACCGCCGCAACAAGAAGGTTGTCTTAGTTAAGACCGCGAAGAGCGCGCTGGTCTACAACGCGCACAAGAGTGAAGAGCAACGCCGCGTCGACCTGTACCTCAACTGCTTGAAGGTATCTGATCTCTACTATGAGGTGCTGTTGCACTGCGATGGCTACCACACGGCGGAGGAGATCGCGGCCAAGATAGCCAAACTCTTCGACCACGACCTTGATACCGCCGGCCGGAAGGTCGCCCAAGTGCTAGAGAACGCGGAGGCCCAAGGCATGATTAGCCTGATGCCAGCCTTTCTGCCCGAGGACGCAGAAGCATCGGCTTTCCTTAACCCCGACCCGTCCGGCATTCCGGCCGAGGACCGGGTTCTGGCCGACCCGAAGCTGGGAGGGCAACGAAGCTATGAGGTGGCAACGGCAGCGCCGGCTACGAGGAGGTGATGGCGGACAGGACATTCGAGACGCTGCGGGCGGTAGTCTACCCTGCCCAGTGCGATGCCATGGGTCATCTTTCTGTCAAGGAGTACATGGGTTTCTTTGACCAGGCCGAGTGGCATTGCTTTCTAGCGCTCGGTTTTGATCCCGCCTGGATCGAGACAGAAAAAATCGGCTGGGCCGACGTCCACCACGCGATCGAGTATAAGAGTGAACTCCTCGCCGGCGCGCTAGTGCGGGCGGAAAGCAGCGTGGTCAAGGTCGGCAACAAGTCCCTGACCACTTTACACCACCTGTACGACGCGGCGAATGGCAAGCTCTGCGCGAGCCTAGAAGCAGTTTCCGTGCAATATGACCTGAAGCAGCGGCAGTCGGTCCCCTTGCACGACCAGGTGCGTCGGACGGCTAGGGAAAAGCTGAACGATGGCTTTTGAAACGGTCGAAGAGGCGAAGCGCATTGCGCCGAGGCTCGCCCTAATCGGCCTAGCCGCCTCGCTATGGGGCACCGGAGGCCCGGCCGCCAAGCAGCTTTTCCTGATTTCCCCGCTGGACCCGATCGAGGTCGGTTTCTATCGGCTAGTGATCTCGGTGCCGGTGCTTCTGGCAGCAGCGCTGTTGTTGAATCACCGCTCACTCCTGAACGGAATGCGTGGCCACACTTGGTTGATCGGAGGGTTGTCGCTGGCGACGGCGCTCTACCAAGTCTTCTATTACGCTGCGGTCGCTAATGCCGGGGTCTCCGTAGCTACCCTAATCACCATCTGCATGGCGCCCCCGATCGTCGGCGTGTGCTCGAGCTTGCTGCTGAAGGAGCCGGTGGAACGCCGCACCAAGTTGGCAATGGTGATTGCGCTGGCTGGTACCGTCCTGCTGATCGGCTGGCCGGCAAAGGGCGCGCTCCCGACCGAGAGGCTGTTCTTGGGCGCCGCCACAGCCCTCTGCGCGGCTGCCAGCTATTCTGGCATGATACTAACCAGCCAACGGCTCGCCCAGCACTTCGATGCCTACCAGCTAATCGTCATCGGTTTCGGCGGCGGGGCCTTGCTGCTTTTCCCAATGGCGCTTTTGCAGGGCTTCGCGTATCCCAACTCGATAAAGATTGTCAGCCTGATCTTGTTCCTCGGCTTAATCCCGACGGCTCTGGCCTATGTCTTTTTCTTCACAGGCATGCAGCGCGTGCCCGCCACCCCTGCCAGCATCGTTAGCCTGATGGAACCGCTGGTGGCGACCGGCCTGGGCGTCATCATCTTCCATGAGCGCATTGGTGTGGCCGGTTCGATCGGCGCAGTGCTGATGATCGCCGGCATGCTGACCCTGCGCGATCGGCCGGCGGCTAGGATTACGAAGGCGACAGCATTCGGGACAGATGGCACATGACGGTACCGGCGGCGATTGCCTGGGACGCCCATACCTGTCTGCCCATTGCACAGAACGCCGACCTCAACCTTTTGGATCGGCACCGCGCGGCAGGGTTCCGCTACGTCTCCGTCAACGTCGGCATGGACATGACGCCGATCGCGGACATTATGCTCTGTCTCGCGCAGTTCCGGCGCTCGATCGCCGCGCATCCGGACTGCCTCGTTCTGGCCGATAGCTTGGCGATGGTCGAAGAGGCGGCGGCCAGTGGACGCCTCGCGGTCGCCTTCGACCTGGAGGGGGCCAAGCCGCTATTGGGTGAGTCCGCAATGGTGCAGCTCTTCGCCGATCTCGGCGTGCGACAAATGCATCTGATCTATAACCGCGGCAACGCCGTTGGCGGTGGTTGCCACGACCCGCAAGACCCGGGCCTGAGCGACTTCGGGCGCGGGGTGATATTGGCAATGGCGGACGCGGGGGTGGTGCTCGATGTTTCCCATGCGGGCGTGCGCACCAGCCTGGAGATGATTGAAGCTTCGCCGCACCCGGTCGTTTTCTCGCACGCGAACGTGCGAGCGCTCTACAACCATCCCCGTAACCTGACGGATTGTCAGATCGACGCCTGCGCAGCTAGGGGCGGCGTGATCGGTGTCACCGCGCACAGCCTATTGACTGGCAAGACGCTGAACTCCGCGGAGACCGTAGCCGCCCACATCGAATACATCGCCGCGCGCGTTGGCGCGGCACACGTTGGCCTTGGGCTGGACTACTGCTACGAGACCGATATCGCGTCCCTGTCCGATGACCTCGACATCGAGTACTGGTGGCCGGCACGCTGGGGTTATCGTGAGCCAGGCCATGTCGCAGGACCGCCGGACCTGCTTGGGCCGCTCGCCGCGCTTCTTCAACGCCGTGGCTATGACGAGGAAATGTTGGCGGCGATCCTTGGCGGCAACTTTCTGCGCGTTGCCACGGCGGTCTGGCCGACACGATGGAGTACATAATCGTCAAACTGAGGCCTGCCTACACTCCCGTTCCTTTCTTTCAAATGACCGTTGGCCAGAGTGAAACGCCCCACCTAACCTCCGGGGCATGGCCCCTCCCCTGCCCCGCTTCGTCAGCTATCTGCGCGTCTCCACCAACGGCCAGGGCCGTTCCGGCCTTGGCCTGGCGGCGCAGCGCCAGGCGGTGGCGGCGCATGTGGCAGCCGCCGCCGGCCAGCTCGTGGCGGAGTTCGAGGAGGTGGAGCGGCAAGCGCACTGACTGGCTCCAGCTCGTCGCGGCGCTGGCCGCCTGCCGTACACGGCGGGTGGGCTGGTCATCGCCAGGCTCGACCGGCTGGCGCGCAATGCGCGCTTCCTGCTCTCGGTGGTGGAGGGCAGCGGCGAAGGCGGCGTGGTGTTCTGCGACCTGCCCAGCGTGCCGGCGGGGCCGGTCGGCAGGTTCCTGGTCACACAGATGGCGGCCGTCGCCGAGCTGGAGGCGGGGCTGCCACCTTCGGTGCGCAGCGCCCGGCCGATCAGCGCCTCGGTGCGCTCCTCCTCGCCGGCGCTCATCGCAGCACCTCCGAACCGGCATGCACCGGCACCGTGCTGGCGCGATCCGACACGAAGCCGGGGAAGGCCAGGATGGCGTAGATCGCGGCGGCGAGAAGTGTCGCTCCCGCCACGATCCCTATGCCCTTGCCAATGGTCGTCATGTACCGTTCTCCTTCCGGGTCTTGTCTGTGAAGACCCGTCCCGACCGCCGCTTCGCGACGACGGGGCAAGGGCGCGGCAACGCCGCGGGCGCCGCATGGCGCCGCACCCTTGCGGCGACGGCAGCGCAAGCGGCAGCGTCTCCGGATTCTTCTCCGTGCTGTTTTCGCCATTGCTGGCTTCGATCGGCCCGCCTCTCGCCGTGCCGGTCAGATCAGCATTGGCGATCGGGCTGGATCACCTCACTCGTCGGGGTAGACTCCCCGAATGGCAAAGCGCGCCGGCACGCAACAGACCGATCAGTCGGAGCAACTGCTTCTGTTCGCGGAGCATGTGTCGCTGGCACGCATTCGCCCGCCGCTGAATGCGCGGCGCTATTATCGGATGGAATTGTCGTCGGACCTGATCGGCCGGGTCGTGCTGCTGCGGCAGTGGGGGCGGATCGGAACGGAGGGGCGCCGAAGGCTGGACCCTTATCCCGATCCGGGTGCGGCGCTGAACGCACTTGCCCGCATCGCGGGCGCGAAGCGGCGGCGGGATTATCGGGATCGGTCGCTCCGGCACTGCCCGGCGGGCACATGGATGGACGCACCACGATCACGGCTCATGGCGCTCTCCTGTTTCAGCACGTCGTTCCAGTCCATACCGATCGTCGGCCGCAACCGCGCGAAGGCGACGCAAGCGGCAGCCGCGAGCTGCGCGTGGCGCACGGCGAACCGCTCGCCGGCGGCGTTCGCGTCGGTGGCACTGACCAGCACAGTGCCGGGGATGGCGGCGACCGCCGCGAGCATGCGCTCGATCGCCTGCTCCGTGTCCGGCCCCATGCCGCCGCCGGTCGCGGCGTAGAGCGTGTCGGCCCGCATCGCTTCCAGCGCCGCGAGGCTGAGCGTGTCGATCGGCGCTTCGGTGACGGCGAGACGGGTGGCCCGTCGGCTACCGTCGCCGGGCAGGCGGAACAGCGTCTTGCGGCCGCCGCGAACCGCACCTTTGAAGGCCGGGCCGCGGATCTCGATGTGGGTCAGACGGTCGTCGTCGTCCCGGTGTGCAAACCACGCGCTGCCGTAAAACCCTTGCCGCAGGATGTCGGCGCCGTCGGCCGCCGCCAGGACCGATGCGGGCAGCCGCCGTTCCTCGATCAGGTAGCGCCATGTCGGCGAAAAGCGGCTGAGGCGCGGCCGCGTCTGCCAGCGATCCTGTAGCGAGCGGTCGGGGCCGCTTCGCTCCCGCGTGCGCCAGGCTGCCGGAAAGGTTGGGGCGATGCCGACAAAGCCGCGCAGGATCTGCCGGACCTGGCCGAAATTCAGGTGCGGGTCGAGGAACTGGACCAGATCAAAAATGTCGCCCTTGGACGAACTCTGCGGATCCCACCAGCCGCGGCCGTCGTGATTGATGATCAGGATCTCGCCTTCGCCGCGCCGGTATTTCAGCGCGCGTCGGGTGCTGCCCGTACGGTCCAGCCGCCAGGGCGGCGACAGGCGCTCGAGTAGCGCGGCGCAGTTTACCCCAAGGCGGAAGAGTTCGATCTCGGCATCCTGGCCGGCCATGACCTGCTGCTCCTGATTGCCGCGGGCGGATGACCGTTCCGCTGCATGGCGCTGCCATGCGCTTCACCTCGCCCCTGCCAACCGGCAACCGCGAAGCCGGCGCGCGGCAAGGGCGCCGCAGGCGGCCGCAAAGCGGCTTCCCTTGCGGCGCGTCAGGCGCAAGCGGTAGCGGCGCTCTCCGCGCCTCTGTAGTTCCTCCACCGCCGGGCCGCTGGCGAAGCCGGTATCGGCCAGGACGATCTTCGGCAGGCCGACGGTCTTCTCCATCGCCAGGATGGTCGCGGCAAAG
>JAJZVE010000335.1 GCA_021845835.1 Pseudomonadota bacterium
AGCCTCGGCTCCGGCCGCGTTGCGCCAGTTGCGGCGCACCCAGCCGGTGTGCCAGCGGGTAATGCCGTTGCGCACGTACTCGCTGTCGGTGTGCAGCACGACACGGCATTTGCGCGTCAGCGCCTCCAGGGCCGCGCAGGCGGCGGTCAGCTCCATGCGGTTGTTGGTGGTCGCCGGCGCGGCGCCGGAGAGTTCCCGCTCCACGCCGCCGTAGCGCAGCACGGCGCCCCAGCCGCCGGGGCCTGGGTTGGGCCTGGCGCCGCCATCGGTCCACACCTCCACCACGCCTTCAGAGGCCATAGGCGGACACGTCCCGGGCGGCGAGGTGGAAGCGCAGGCGGCGGACGTAGTCGCGCGGGTCCTTGCGCGTCACCAGCGCGCCCGGCGGCGTGTGGACCCAGTCATACAGCCGCGTCAGCGCGAAGCGGATCGCCGCCCCCTGCGCCAGCACCGGCAGCGCCGCCAGCTCCGCCGCCGACAGCGGCCGCCGCGCGGCATAGGCGCCGAGCAGGGCGCGCGCCTTGGTGACGTTGAAGCCCAGGTCCGGCTCGAAGCACCAGGCGTTCAGGCACACCGCCACGTCGTAGGCAAAGAGGTCGGTAGCGGCGAAATAGAAGTCGATCAGGCCGGACACCTCGCCGCCAAGGAAGAACACGTTGTCGGGAAACAGGTCGCCGTGGATGTGGCCACGCGGCAGGTCGTGCGGCCAGGCGGGCACGATCCGGGCCAGCGCCGCCAGCAATTCGTCCGCCAGGCCCGGCGACAGCGCCTCCGCCGCCGCGCCGCCGTCCGCCAGCGCGCGCGCCAGCAGCGGCGCCCAGCCGTCCGGGCCGAGCGCGTTGCGGCGGTGCTGCGGATAGTCGGCGCCGGCCAGGTGCAGTTGCGCCAGCGCCGTCCCCACCGGCCCGCAATGCGCGAGCCGCACCGTGCGCGGCCACACGCCGGGCAGGAAGGTGGTGATCGCCGCGTGCCGGCCGCTCAGCAGCCGCAGCGCCGCGCCGTCGCGGCCATGCACCGGGCGCGGGCAGGACACGCCGCGCGCCGCCAGATGCGCCATCAGGCCGAGGAAATACGGCAGCTCGGCCGGATCGACGCGCCTCTCGTACAGCGTCAGGATGAAATCGCCGCGGCTCGTCCGGAGGTTGTAGTTGGAGTTCTCCACCCCCTCGGCGATGCCGCGGAAGGCGATCAGCTCGCCCAGGTCGTACTCGGCCAGGAAGGCGCGGAGCGCGTCGTCGGACACTTCGGTATAGACGGCCATGCCCCCTCGGCGGCGGTTGTGCGGAGGGTGGCGATGCCCTATCCGGGGCGCCGCCGCAACCGGAGTCGTCAATGTCCCCGCGTTCGCTTCGCCTGCCGCACGCTGCCCTGGCGGTCGCAGCCCTGCTGCCGCTCGCCGGCTGCAGCAGCGGGCAGAAGAAGGTCGCGCCCGTCTGTCCGCAGCTCTCGTTGCTGCAGGACGCCGTCGACCTCACCCGCTTCTCTGGCCCGCCGGACGCGCCGCAGGACGCACGCACCCTCGTGCTGGCCGCGCGCATCGCGGCCGTGCCGGCGAAGTGCGAGGACGGCGCGCCGGGCGAGGTGCGCGCGCGGCTGACCGTGCTGGCGCAGCTGCGCCGCGGCCCGGCCGCCGCCGGCGACACCGCGCAGGTGCCGTATTTCATCGCCGTGACCGAGGGCGACCAGGTGTTGAGCGAGCACGACCATATGCTCGGCGTGAAATTCCCGCCCAATGCCGATCAGGTCACGGCGACCGGCGGCGAGGTGGTGCTCAACCTGCCGGTGACCAAGACCAGGACAGCCGCTGCCTATCACCTTTATGTCGGGTTCCGGCTGACACCGGCAGAGCTTGCCTACAATCGCCAGACCCACCCGGACTGATGTGACCGCAATGCCGGTTGCATGAGTTTCGGCTTTGCGTCATGCTCGGCGCCGTTCGCACAGCCCCCGTGCGGGAGAGCGCAGGCCGCCAGCCTGCCGCCGAAGGCGCAACCGGCCCCCGGAAACGCTCAGGCACCCAGGACCGCGACGGGGGGGCGAGCCTCTGGAAAGCCGGCGCACCACCGCGCCGCACCGACGGAGTAAGGGCGGTCCCGCCCGAATCTCTCAGGTTCCGCGACAGAGGGGGGCGCGATCGGTCAGCCGCAGGCGTTGCGGCCGGCAGGTCGTTCCCTCAACCGCGGAGCCACACGTGCCAATCGAGATCGCCCCCGAAGCCCCCCCGCCGCCCAGGGCCACGCCGCTCGCCGCGCTGCATGAACGGCTCGGCGCCCGCATGGTGCCGTTCGCCGGCTGGATGCTGCCGATCCAGTATCCCGCCGGCATCCTCGCCGAGCACCGGCACACGCGCGCCGCCGCCAGCCTGTTCGACGTGTCGCATATGGGCCAGTTCAGCCTCGCCGGCCCGCACGCCGACGCGGCGCTGCAGGCGCTTACCGTCGGCGACCTGCTCGGCCTGCGTGACGGGCGGCAGCGCTATACTCTGTTCACCAACGAGGCCGGCGGCATCCTCGACGACCTGATGGTGGCGCGGCTGGCCGGCCGGCTGCATCTGGTGGTGAACGCCAGCCGCACCGCACACGACCTGACCCTTATCGAGACGCATCTGCCGGCCGGCATCGCCGTCACGCACCACCGGGACCGCGCGCTGCTGGCGCTGCAAGGCCCGCGTGCCGCCGCGGCGCTGGCCGCCATCGCCCCGGACGCGGCGGCGCTGCGCTTCATGGACGCGGCCGAGCTGACGGTCGCCGGCGTGCGGGCGATCGTCAGCCGCTCCGGCTATACCGGCGAGGACGGGTTCGAGATTTCGCTGCCGGCCGCGGACGCCGAGGAACTGGCCACGCTGCTGCTCGCCGACCCGGACGTGCAGCCGGCCGGCCTGGGCGCGCGCGACAGCCTGCGGCTGGAGGCGGGGCTGCCACTGTACGGCCACGACATCGACGAGCTGACCACGCCGGTGGAAGCCGGCCTGACCTGGACCATCGGCAAGCGCCGCCGCCTCGACCGGGATTTTCCCGGCGCGGAGGCGATCCGCGACCAGCTCGACCACGGCGCGACGCGCCATCGCGTCGGCCTGCTGGTGGAGGGGCGCAGCCCCGCCCGCGCCGGCGCCAACCTGGTGGCGGCCGACGGCACGGCGGCGGGCAGCGTCACCTCCGGCACGTTCGCGCCGACGCGGGAGGCCTGCATCGCCATGGCCTATCTGCGCCGCGACCTGGCCGCCGACGGCACCGAGGTGTTCGCGCTGCTGCGCGGCAAGCCGGTGGCCGCCCGCGTCGTCCCCCTGCCCTTCGTCCCGCACCGCTATCCAAGCTGATCGGAGCCGCCGATGTCAGAAATCCGCTTCACCACCGACCACGAATGGGTGCGCCTCGACGACGGCATCGCCACGGTCGGCATCACCGAACACGCGCAGGAGCAGCTCGGCGACGTCGTGTTCGTCGAACTGCCGGAGCCGGGGCGCGAGGTCGCGGCGGGCGAGGCCTGCGCCGTGGTGGAAAGCGTAAAGGCAGCCTCCGACGTGTTCGCGCCGCTCGCCGGGCGCGTGACCGAAGTGAACGCGGCGCTGGCCGACGATCCCAGCCTGGTCAATCGCGAGGCGCAGAGCGGCGCCTGGTTCTTCCGCCTGGCGCCGGCCGACGCAGCCGCGTTCGCCGCGCTGCTCGACGCGGCGGCGTACGCGAAACTGGTGGAGACGGCGTGATGGACGCGCTCGCCGAGTTCGCCGCACTGGAGCGCGCACCCGGCTTCGTCGCCCGCCATGTCGGGCCGGACGACGGCGACATCGCGGCGATGCTGCGCGACGTCGGCGCCGCCAGCCTCGACGACCTTGCCGAGCGTGCGGTGCCGGCCGGCATCCGCATTGCGCCGCCCGACCTGCCGGCGCCGCTCGACGAGGCGGGCGTGATCGCGGAACTGCGGGCGCTGGCGGCGCAGAACGTGGTGAAGCGCTCGCTGATCGGCTGCGGCTATTACGGCACCCACACGCCGCCGGTGATCCGGCGCAACGTGCTGGAGAATCCCGGCTGGTACACGGCGTACACGCCGTACCAGTCGGAGATCGCGCAGGGCCGGCTGGAGGCGCTGCTGATCTTCCAGACGGTGGTCGCCGACCTCACCGGCATGGCGATCGCCAACGCCTCGCTGCTGGACGAGGGAACGGCGGTGGCCGAGGCGGTGCATATGGCGCAGGGGCTGGCGCGCGCGAAATCCCGTGCGGTCGTCGTCGCCGCCGATCTGCATCCGCAGACGCGCGCGGTGCTGGCGACGCGCGCCGCCCCGCTCGGCCTCGCGCTGGTGGAGCTCGCGCCCGGCGACACCACCGCGCTGCGCGCCGCCAATCCGTTCGCCGTGGTGCTGCAGTATCCCGGCACGTCCGGCGCGGTCCGCGATCTTTCGGCGGAGATCGCGGCGGCGCAGGATGTGGGTGCGCTGGCGATCGTCGCCACCGACCTGCTGGCGTGCGCGCTGCTGGCGCCGCCGGGCGAGCTGGGGGCGGACATCGTCGTCGGCTCGGCGCAGCGCTTCGGCGTGCCGATGGGATTCGGCGGCCCGCACGCGGCGTTCCTGGCCACGCGCGACGCCTACAAGCGGGCGATGCCGGGGCGGCTGGTCGGCGTCTCGGTCGATGCCGCCGGCGCGCCGGCCTACCGCCTCGCGCTGCAGACGCGCGAACAGCACATCCGCCGCGAGCGCGCCACCAGCAACATCTGCACCGCACAAGTACTGCTTGCGGTGATGGCCGGGTTCTATGCCGTCTGGCACGGGCCGGACGGGCTGCGCGCCATCGCGCGGCGCGTCAGCCTCGCCGCGCGACTGGTTGCGGGCGCCGCGACGCGCGCCGGATTCACGCTTCGTCACGACGCCTTCTTCGACACCGTGGCGATCGAGGCGGGCGCGCGCGCCGATGCGCTGATGCGGGCGGCGCTGGACGCCGGCTTCAACCTGCGGCGCCTGGACGCGACCGGCATTGCCATCGCGCTCGACGAGACGGTGACGCGCGCGGAACTGGCGCGTCTGTGCCAGGTGCTGGGCGCGCCGGCGGCGGACGCGCCGGCCGCGATCCCGGCGCCGCTGCTGCGCGAATCGCCGTTCCTGCGCGCGCCGGTGTTTTCCGGGCATCGCAGCGAGCACGCCATGCTGCGCTTCCTCAGGCGGCTGGAGGAACGCGACATCGCGCTCACGCGCAGCATGATCCCGCTCGGCTCCTGCACCATGAAGCTGAACGCGACGACGGAGATGCTGCCTGTCACCTGGCCGGAATTCGCCGACCTGCATCCGTTCGCGCCGGCCGATCAGACCGCCGGTTCGCGCGCGCTGGCCGCGCGGCTCGCGTCCTGGCTCGGCGCGATCACCGGATTGCCCGCGGTGTCCTTGCAGCCGAACGCCGGCAGCCAGGGCGAATATGCCGGCCTGCTGGCGATCCGCGGCTGGCACGCAGCGCGCGGCGACGCCGGCCGCGACGTGTGCCTGATCCCCGCCAGCGCGCACGGCACCAACCCGGCGAGTGCGGCGATGGCTGGCCTGCGCGTCGTCGTTGTCGGCTGCGATCATGACGGCAACGTCGATCTCGCCGATCTGCGCGCCAAGGCGGCGCAGTACGCCGGGCGGCTGGCGGCGCTGATGGTGACGTATCCGAGCACGCATGGCGTGTTCGAGCCGGCGATCCGCGACATCTGCGCGATCGTGCATGCGGCGGGCGGCCAGGTGTACATGGACGGCGCCA
>JAJZVE010000336.1 GCA_021845835.1 Pseudomonadota bacterium
CAGCCCGCCTCCCGCCGCCTCGATCCGCGCGCCGCCAGCAGCGTCACCAGCACCGCAGGCTGGCCCGCCTCGGTAAGCGCGTGCAGCGCGGAAAGCCACGCCGCCATCACGCCGCCGCCTGCGGCCGCACCGCCGCCGCGCGCGCGCGCCGCGCCTCGATCGCCAGCAGCACCCGCTCCGGCGTCGCCGGAGCGTCCAGCGCCGCCGCCTCCGCCACATCGCCGCACGCGGCCACCGCATCGCGCAGCGCGTGGAACACCGAGATGCCGAGCATCAGCGGCGGTTCACCGACCGCCTTGGAGCGATAGACGACGTCCTCGCGGTTGCGCCCACGCTTGTAGATGGCGACGCGGAAATCCGCCGGCACGTCGCTGACGGCGGGGATCTTGTAGGTGGACGGCGCATGCGTGCGCAGCCGTCCCTGTGCGTCCCACCACAATTCCTCGCTGGTCAGCCAGCCGGCGCCCTGCACGAACCCGCCCTCGATCTGGCCGAGATCGATCGCCGGATTGAGAGAGTTGCCCACGTCATGCAGGATATCGACGCGCCGGATGCGGTACTCGCCGGTCAGCGTGTCCACTTCCACTTCCGACACCGCCGCGCCATAGGCGAAGTAGTAGAACGGCCGGCCGCGATGCGTCGCCGTGTCGTAGTGCAGTTTCGGCGTGGCGTAGTGGCCGGTCGCGGATAGCTGCACCCGCTGATCGTAGGTACGGCGCACCGCGGCGGCGAACGCCATGCTGCGGCCGGCGGCATGCAGCTCGCCGTCACGGAAGCTGATATCCGATGCGCTGATGCCCCACTCCGCCGCGACGACCTTCGCGATCCGCTCGCGGATGGCGCGCGCCGCGACCTGCGCCGCCCGGCCGTTCAGGTCGCTGCCGGAGGACGCGGCGGTCGGCGAGGTATTCGGCACCTTCGCCGTTGTCGTCGCCGTGATCTTCACGCGATCCAGCTTCAGGCCGAACTCCTCGGCCACCACCTGCGCGACCTTGACGAACAGACCCTGCCCCATCTCGGTGCCGCCGTGATTGAGCTGCACGCTGCCGTCGGTGTACACATGCACCAGCGCGCCGGCCTGGTTCATGCGCGTGAGCGTGAAGGAAATGCCGAACTTCACCGGCGTCAGCGCGATGCCGCGCTTGATCCAGGGACTCGTCGCATTGAACGCCGCGATCTCCCGCCGCCGCCGCGCATACTCGGACGTGCGCGCGAGCCCGGCGGCAAGTTCCGGAATGACGTTGTCCGCGACCGTCATGTGATACGGTGTGACGTTGCGGTCCGTCTTGCCGTAGAAGTTGCGCCGCCGCACCTCGTACGGATCGCGCCGCAGATGCCGCGCGATCGCGTCCATCACCGCCTCGATCCCCATCATCCCCTGCGGCCCGCCGAAGCCGCGGAACGCGGTGTTGGACACCGTGTGCGTCTTGCAGCGGTGCGAGACGATGGTGACGTTGGGCAGGTAATAGGCGTTGTCTGAATGGAACATCGCCCGGTCGTTGATCGCCGCCGACAGGTCGGGCGACATGCCGCAGCGCGACGCCAGCTCGAACGAAATCCCCTCGATGCGGCCATCGTCGTCGAAGCCCACGTCCCAGTCGATGCGGAAATCGTGGCGCTTGCCGGTCAGCCGCATGTCGTCGTCGCGGTCCAGCCGCAGCTTCACCGGCCGCCGCGTCTTCGCCGCCAGCAGCGCGGCGATGCAGGCGATCAATGAGGCCTGGCTTTCCTTGCCGCCGAAGCCGCCGCCCATGCGGCGGGTTTCGCACACCACCGCATGATCCGGAATGCGTAGCGCACGCGCCACCAGATGCTGCACCTCGGTCGGATGCTGAGTGGAACTGAGGACCAGCATGTCGTTGTCCTCGCCGGGGATCGCCATTGCAATCTGGCCTTCGAGGTAGAAATGGTCCTGTCCGCCCATGACGATCCGGCCGCGCAGCCGGTGCCGCGCCGCCACCAGCGCCGCCGCCGCATCGCCCCGCCGCATTGTTTGCGACGGCAGCACGAAGCTCTGCCGCTGCAGCGCCGCGTCGATGGTCAGCACCGGTTCCAGCACCTCGTACTCGACGGCGGCGCGCGCCGCCGCCGCACGCGCCTGTCCGATGCTCCCGGCCGCCACCGCGAACAGCGACTGCCCGGCATATTCGACCAGCCCGTCGGCGAAGATCGGATCGCCCGGAAACGCCGGTCCCACGTCGTTCACGCCGGGAATGTCGCGCGCCGTCAGTACCGCCGCCACGCCGGGCGCCGCCGCCGCCGCGCTCACGTCCAGCTTCGTCACCCGTGCGTGCGCATGCTCCGACAGGCGCACATAACCGTGCAGCAGGTCGCGCGGCTCCGGCACGTCATCGACGTAGAGCGCCGCGCCGCTGACATGTCTGACCGCGCTGTCGTGCGCGACCGGCTGTCCGACCACGCCGAGCGGGGCCGGACGCAGCCGCTCCGACTGCGCAGCGACACTGGCCGGATCGGGCGGCGTCACGACGTTCACGCCACCTCCTCCGGTTCCTGCAGCCGTACCGGCGCGGTCCGCTCCGGCGCCGTCTCCAGCAGGAAGCGCAGCAGCAGGTTGCGCGCGACCAGCCGGCGATACGCGGCCGAGGCGCGCATGTCGCCGATCGGCGACAGCTCCCCGTCCAGCGCCGCCATTGCCGCCGTCACGCCGTCCATGTTCCAGAGCCGCCCGTCCAGCGCCTGCTCCGCCGCCAGCGCGCGCTTCGGCACCGCCGCCATGCCGCCATAGGCAATGCGGATGTCGTCCACCCGCCCGCCCTGCAGCCGCAGCCGGAACGCGCCGCACACCGCCGAGATGTCCTGGTCCATCCGTTTCGAGACTTTGTACGTCGCGAAGATCTCTCCGGCCGCGGGCAGCGGGATTTCGATGCGCGCCAGGAACTCGCCGTCTGCCAGAGCGGTCTGGCGGTAGCCGCGGAAAAAATCCGCCGCCGCAATCGTCCGCTCGCCTGCGATGCCGCGCAGCACCAGTGCGGCGTCGAGCGCGATCAGCGACGGCAGCATGTCGCCGATCGGCGAGGCGTTGGCGACATTGCCGCCGATCGTGCCGCGATTCCTGATCTGCCGCGAGCCGAGCCGGCGCAGCAGCGGCGCCAGCGCGGGCCAGTGCCGCGCCAGCACGGCAAACGCATCCTCGTAGGTCACGCCGGCGCCGATCGACACCACGCCGTCGCGCTCGGCCAGTTCCGAAAGTTCGGCGACGTGCTCGACGGCGATCACGGTGTCCAGCCGCCGGTGCTGCTTCGTCACCCACAGCCCGACATCGGTGCCGCCGGCCAGCAGCGTCGCGCCCGGATGCGACGCCAGCGCCGCCGCCAGTTCGGCCGCGCTGCGCGGGGCCAGGAACCGCTGCCCGTCCCGCTCCGCCGCCAGCATCGTGTCCCCGGCCAGCGCCCGCAGCCGTGCCGCCGTCGCCGCGGCGTCGGCGGCAAAGCGGTCCGCCGGCGCCCCGGCGCAGGCGTCGCGCGCGGCGTCCAGGATCGGGCGGTAGCCGGTGCAGCGGCAGAGATTGCCCGCCAGCGCCTCGCTCGCCGCCGCGCGTCCGCCGCCCTGCCCGGCGTGATACAGCGCAAACAGCGACATCACGAAGCCGGGCGTGCAGAAGCCGCATTGCGCGCCGTGCTGCGCCACCATCGCCGCCTGCACCGGGTGCAGCGTGCCATCCGGTGCCCGCACGTGTTCAACCGTGAGCAGCTGCCTGCCATCCAGCGCCGGCAGGAACAGGATGCAGGCGTTGACGGCGCGATAGCGCATTGCGTCGCCCGCTGCCTCGCCCAGCACGACCGTGCAGGCGCCGCAATCGCCCTCGGCACAGCCTTCCTTGGTGCCGCAGGCGCGCAGCTCCGTCCGCAGCCATTCCAGCACGGTCTGGGTCGGCGCCGGATGGCGGATCGCCCGCTCCGTGTCGCCGAGCAGGAACCGGATCGTGTCGCGCACGCATCGCCTCCCTATGACCGGGCATCTTCCCGCGGCGGCGCGCCCCACGCAAGTTCCGCGCCCGCCGCCGCTTGCGCCGCAGCGCCGCCGGACTAGCATCCGGCGGCGCAACCATGCGTCCGGAGGCTTCACGTGAAGATTGGCGTCCCGCAGGAAATCAAGACCCACGAATACCGCGTCGGCCTCACGCCCGCGGCGGTACGCGAGCTTACGCGCGGCGGCCATCAGGTCATGGTGCAGCAGGGCGCCGCTGCCGCCATCGGCTTCCCGGACGCCGCCTATCGCGCCGCCGGCGCCACGCTCGGCGCCAGCGCCGCCGAGGTGTTCGACTTTGCCGAGCTCGTGGTCAAGGTGAAGGAGCCGCAGCCGGGCGAGATTGCCATGCTGCGGGCCGGCCAGGTGCTGTTCACCTACCTGCACCTCGCCGCCGATCGTGCGCAGACCGAGGGGTTGATGCGGTCCGGCGCCACCTGCATTGCTTATGAAACCGTCACCGATCCGCGGGGTGCCTTGCCGCTTCTGGCGCCAATGAGCGAGGTTGCCGGCCGCATGTCGGTGCAGGTCGGCGCGCACTGCCTGGAAAAGGAGCAGGGTGGGGCGGGCGTTCTGCTCGGCGGCGTGCCCGGCGTACCGGCGGGCAATGTCGTGGTGCTCGGCGGCGGCGTCGCCGGCAGCAATGCGGCGCGCATGGCGATCGGCTTCGGCGCCACCGTCACCGTAATCGACAAGTCGCTCGCCCGCCTGCGCGAGCTGGACGAGCAGTTCCCGACCCAGCTGCACACGCTGTTCTCCACCGCCGACGCGATCGAGCAGGCGGTGCGCAATGCCGATCTCGTGATCGGCGCCGTGCTGGTGCCGGGCGCGGCAGCGCCGAAGCTGGTGACGCGCGAGCTGGTGCGGCAGATGCGCCCCGGCTCGGTGCTGGTCGATATCGCCATCGACCAGGGCGGCTGCTTCGAGACCAGCCACCCGACCACGCACGCCGCGCCGACCTATGTCGCCGAGGGCGTGGTGCATTACTGCGTCACCAACATGCCCGGCGCGGTCGCCCGCACCTCCACCCTCGCGCTCGGCAACGCGACGCTGCCGTTCGTGCTGGCCCTGGCCGGCAAAGGCTGGCGGCGCGCGCTGACCGAGGACGTGCATCTGCGCCGCGGCCTCAATGTCCACGACGGCGCGGTGACGCATCAGGCGGTCGCGCACGATCTCGACCTCGCCTGCACGCCGGCCGACGCGCTGCTCGGGCTGGGTTGAGGGCATCGCCCGCCGCCCGGCGCGGCACGCCGCCGGTGTGCGTTGATCTGCCGGCGGCGATGCGATACCTCCGGAGCATGAAACGAGAAACTGCGGGAGCTGCGTCCGATCGGCCGGTGCCGCGGCCGTGGCGGTTGCGTTTCGCCGAGCTGGCCGACTGGGACGCACCGATTGCAGCCGGCACCGTCCCCGGCCTGCTCGACGCCGCCGTCGCGGCCTACGGCGATGATCCGGCGATCGCGTTCCGCGACCAGCGGATCAGCTTCCGCGGCCTGGCCGAACAGGTCGATCGCGCCGCCGCCGGGCTGCTGCGGGCCGGGATCGGCCAGGGCCAGTCGGTCGCGCTCTATCTGCCCAACACGCCCTGGCATCCTGTGGCGTTCTTTGCCGTGGCACGCACCGGCGCGCGCATCGTGCATCTCTCGGCGCTCGACGCGCCGCGCGAACTTGCCCACAAGCTGCGTGACAGCGGCGCACGCACCCTCATCACCACGAACCTGCCGGGATTGCTG
>JAJZVE010000337.1 GCA_021845835.1 Pseudomonadota bacterium
TCGTCAGCAAGTCTCTGACGATGGCGGCAATCACCTCGGTGGCTGCCTTGTTGGCAGCGGTGCCGGTGAGCTCGGCCGACTCCTGGATGACCTGGGCAATAAAGGCCTTCGACATGCGATTCGTTCCCTTCTCTTGCAGCTGTTACGGGTCGGTACGGACGCGAATCGCCCGCTCCGCCAGCGTAACCGAAAGTAGCAGCCTCCTATCAGCGATTTTGTCGGCGCGCAAAAGCTTTCTTGCCGGGTGCTGCATCCGCCGCCACCCCCAGGCCGTTGCCGCGGCTCCTCCGCCCGCCCCGCCGGCTTGATCGCCGGCGCAAGCCCGTGTTCTCTGCACGTTCATTTGGAAGGTCTTTGCGTGAACACGGCCCCTCCGTTGCCCGCGACCGAGCGGGCTGATCCCCGCTACCAGGAGATCGACGCCTGGCCGACGGACTCTGCGCTCGCCGCCTTGTTCGAATCGCAGCTTTCCGCCGCCGCCGCCGTCCGCGCCGCGCTGCCCGCAATCGCCGCGGCAGCCACCGCCGCTGCCGAGCGGCTGCAGAGCGGCGGGCGGCTGGTCTATGCCGGCGCCGGCACCTCCGGCCGGCTGGCCGTGCTGGACGCGGTGGAACTCGCACCAACCTTCGACTGGCCCGACGAGCGCCTGGTTTTGCTGCCGGCCGGCGGTGTCGCCGCGCTGACTTACGCGGTGGAAAACGCCGAGGACGACGCAGCGGCCGCGCGCCGTGCGGTGGCCGAACATGCCCTTGGCGGCGGCGACGCCGTGATCGGGGTCGCCGCCAGCGGATGCACGCCGTTCACCTGCGCGGTACTGCAGGAAGCCGCCGCGCGCGGCGCGCTCACCATCGCCGTCGCCAACAGCCCGGCGACGCCGCTGCTCGCGCTCGCCGCGCATCCGATCCTGGCCGAAACCGGGGCGGAACCGCTGGCCGGCTCGACGCGGCTCAAGGCCGGCACGGCGCAAAAGATCGTACTGAACCTGCTGTCCACCCTGCTGATGCTGCGACTCGGCCGCGTACACCGCGGGCTGATGGTCGACCTGCGCGCCGGCAACGCCAAGCTGCGCGCCCGCGCGCTGCGCATGCTGCGCCACCTGACCGGCGCCGCGGCCGAACCCGCCGCCGCCGCGCTGGCCGCGGCCGACGGCAACGTCAAAACCGCGGTGCTGCTGCTGCACGGCCTCGATCTTGCCGCCGCGCGCGCGCTGCTGGCGCGGCGGCACGGCCATCTGCGCGCGGCACTGCAGGAGATTTCGCCGTGATCGCGCTGGCCGCGGCGGCCGTGTTCGACGGCCACGCGCGGCTCGGCCGGCGCGTCGTCGTCATCGACGGCGCCCGCATCGTCGCCGTCGCCGCGCAGGCGCCGCCCGGCGTCGCGGTCGAGTCGCTGGGCGAAGACCTCGTGCTGGCGCCGGGATTTATCGATCTGCAGGTGAACGGCGGCGGCGGCGTCCTGTTCAACGACGCGCCGGATGTCGAGGGACTGCGCCGCATCGCCGCGGCGCATGCGCGTCTCGGCACGACCACGCTGTTCCCGACCCTGATCAGCGGGCCGCCAGGCCTGCGGCGGATCGCGATGGAGTCGGTGCGCGCGGCACTTTCGCAAGACCTCCCCGGCATCTGCGGATTGCATCTGGAAGGCCCGTTCCTGGCGCCGGCGCGTCGCGGCATCCATCCGGCCGCGCATCTGACCACGCCGACCGACGCCGAGCTGGCCGAGCTGCGCGCGCCGTTCCCCGCGCCGCTGCTGCTGACGCTGGCGCCGGAGATCGTGCCGCCGGACGCGATCGCGGCGCTGGCGGGCGCCGGCCGGCGCGTGTTCCTCGGCCACAGCGCCGCGACACTGCCGCAGGCGGTGGCGGCGTTGCAGGCCGGCGCTGCAGGATTCACGCATCTGTTCAACGCCATGTCGCAGCTCGCCGCGCGCGCGCCGGGCATGGTCGGCGCGGCGCTGGACAGTGCGCAGGCGGCGGCCGGGATCATCGTCGATGGGCGGCACGTCGATCCGGTGGCGATCCGTCTCGCCTTCGCGATGCTCGGCCCGGCGCGGCTGTTCCTGGTCTCCGACGCCATGCCCACGGTCGGCACTGCGGGGACGGCGGGGTTCATGCTGAACGGCCAGCCGATCCGGCTCGCCGACGGGCGCCTGACCGACGCCGCCGGCACGCTCGCGGGGGCGCATCTGTCGATGGCGGAGGCGGTGCGCAACGCCGTGCATCTGGCCGGCCTGCCGCCCGACGCCGCCCTGCGCATGGCGACGGCCACGCCTGCAGAATGCGCAGGGCTACCCGATCGCGGCCGGGTAGCGGCGGGCGAGCGCGCCGATCTGGTCGCGCTCGACCGCGATCTGCGGGTCCGGGCCGTCTGGCAGGGCGGCAAGCGACTCGTGCCGGGGTGACGCGACTCGGCGCGCCGGGGGAGACTGCGCTGCATGGCGTCCTTCCGTTTCCTGCATGCCGCCGACCTGCACATCGACAGCCCGCTGCGCGGCCTGGAGGCCGAGGCGCCGGCCGTGCGCATCCGCACGGCGACGCGCGCCGCCTATGTCAACCTCATCGATCTGGCGCTGCGCGAACGGATCGCCTTCGTCGTCATCGCCGGCGACCTGTTCGACGGCGAATGGCAGGACTGGCGCACCGGCGGCTTCTTCGCGCAGGAAACCGCGCGCCTGACCCGCGCCGGCATCCGCGTGGTCGCGATCCGCGGCAACCATGATGCGGAAAGCGTCATCGCGCAGCGGCTGGCGCTGCCGGAGGGCGCGCGGCTGCTGCGCGCCGACCGGCCGGAATCGGTGCGGCTCGCCGAGCACGATGTCTGCGTCCACGGCCAGAGCTTCGCCACCCGCGAGCTGACGCGCAACCTGGTGCCCGACTATCCGCCGCCGCTGCCCGGCCATTTCAACATCGGCCTGCTGCACACGGCGGCGAGCGGACGGCCCGGCCATGCCGCCTACGCGCCCTGCAGCGTCGAGCAACTCGCGGCCCACGGTTACGGCTATTGGGCGCTCGGCCATGTCCACACGCGCGAAGTGCTGGCGGCCGGATCGTGCTGGATTGTGTTTCCCGGCAACACGCAGGGCCGGCACGCCAACGAGCCGGGGCCGAAAGGCGCGACCCTGGTCACGGTGCAGGACGGGCGCGTGACCGCGGCCGAGCACCGCGACCTCGATGCGGTGCGCTGGTCGCAGGCCACGCTCGACCTCACCGGCGTCGCGACCGAGGACGCGGCGCTGGCGCGCGTGCGGGCGCTGGTCGCGACCGAGCTGGCGGCGGCGCAAGGCCGGCTGCTGGCGCTGCGGCTCACGCTGGCAGGGGCCTGCGCGGTGCATCCGCTGCTGCTGCGCGACCTCGGCGCGACGCGCGACAAGCTGCGCGCCGAGGCCGCCGCCTGTGCCGCCGACGGCGAGCTGTGGCTGGAAGGCGTGCAGCTGCGCACCCGCCCGGCGCTTGATCGCGACACGCTGCGCGCGCGGACCGACGCGGTCGGCCAGCTTGTGCGCGCCATCGAATCCGATGCCGGCGAACATCTCGCCGACGGCGCGAAAGCCTACGCCGCCGCGCTGCTGAACCGTGCCAGCGGGCTGCGCGCGGCGCTGGGCGAGGATCATCCGGCGGTGCGGGCCGCCGCCGGCGCGCTGCCCGCCGAGCTGCTGGAGCGCGCGCGCGACCTGCTGCTGGCGCGGCTGGCGGAGGGCTGATCGGCGATGCGGCTCACCTCGCTCACGCTGACCAACTACGGCCCGTTCCGCGCCGAGTGCATCGCCTTCGATCCGGCGCCGGGCCGGCTCAACCTGCTGATCGCGCCCAACGGCGCCGGCAAGTCGGTGCTGCGCGGCGCGTTCTGCGACCTGCTGTTCAATATTCCCGGCCAGACCGCGATGGGCTTCCGCTACGGCTACGGCGGCATGCGGCTCGCCGCCGAGGCCATCGCGCCGGACGGCACGCCGTTCGCGTTCGCGCGGCGCAAGGGCCAGGGCAACACGCTGCTCGACGCCGATGGCGCGCCGCTCGATCCGGCGGCGCTCGCCCGCCTGCTCGGCACCGCCGATCGCACGCTGCTGGAACGGCTGTTCGCGCTGGACACGGAGCGGCTGCGCCGCGGCGGTGAGGCGCTGCTCGCCTCCGACGGCGCGGTGGCCGATGCGCTGCTCTCGGCCGCCGGCGGCCTGCGGCAGGCGCGGCAATTGCGCGTGACGCTGGAGGACGCCCGCGACGCGCTGGCGCCGGAGCGGAAGTCGCAGACGCGGCCGTTCTATGCCGCGCTCGACCATTTCCTCGACGCACAGCGCCGGCTCACCGCCTCCGTGCAGCGGCCGGAATGGCGCGAGAAGCAGGAAACCGAATTCCGTCATCTGGAAGCGGCATTGGCGCAGGCGCGCAAGGAATCTCACGCTGCCGCGCAGCGTCTCGCGCAGTTGCAGCGCGTCCGGCTCGTCGCCGGCACGCTGCGGCAACACGACGACGCGGCGGCGTGGCTCGCCGCGCACCCGGACGCCCCAACGCTACCGCCCGGCACCGGCGCGCGGCTGGCGCAGGCGGCGGAGGCGCTCACGCGCGCGGAGTTACTGTTGCAACGCGAGCGAACGGCGCGTGACGCGGCGGCACAGGCGCTGGCCGGCATCGCCCGCGATGCAGCGGTGACGGACGCGGCCAAGGCGATCGACTCGCTGCTCCGCCGTGCCAGCGTCGCCGCCCAGGCGCTGCGCGACATCCCCAAGCGGGCGGCGGAACTGGCGGCCTCCGAGGACCGCATCGCCGCCCTGCTGCGCGACCTCGGCATCGACCTGCCAACCGCCCGCGCCGCCGAGGCGATCCCGCGCGATGCCCTGGTCACGGAAGCGCGCCGCCTGTTCTCCGCCCACGAAAAACTGCAGGCCGAACTCGACCGCCTGCCGGACGAACAGGCCGCCGTCACGCGCGAGATCGAGCGGACCGAGACGGAACTCGCACGCCTCCCCGCGCCCGCCGATACGGAGGCGGTGGAGCGCGAGGCCCGCGAAAGCCGCCGCACCGGCGATCCCGCGCAGCTTGCGCAGCGTGCGGCGCAGGTAATTGCGGAGACTTCGGCCGCCCTTGCCGCCGCGCAGCGCCGCATTCCCGTCTGGCCGGAAGGCGGCGTGGCGCTGCCGGTGCAGCCGCAATCCGCCTACGAGCGGCTGGACGCGGCGCGCGCCGATGCCGCCGCCCGGTTGCAGGCCGCCGACAGCGAACTTGCCAGGTTGCGCGCGGAGGATGCGGCCGAGGCAGTGCGGCTGGCGAAACTCGCCGAAGCCGGCCCCCTGCCGGACGCCGCCGCCATCGCCGCCGCCCGCGCGCGGCGGGATGCAGGCTGGCAATTGATCTACCGCCGCGCCTTCACCCCGTCACCGCCGCCGCCCGAGGCAGAAACCGCCTGGGCCGGCGAGACGCCGCTGCCGCTCGCCTTCGAGCGCGCCGTCGCCGAGGCGGACGGCCTTGCCGATCTGCGCAACCGCGAATCGGCGCGCGTGGCGCAGGCCGCCGAACTCGCCCGGCTGCGCACCGAGCGGCAGCCCGGCTTCGCCGCCGCCGAAGCGGCGCGCCGGCAGGCGGACGCCGCGCACGAGGCCGCCCGTGCCGCGTGGCAGCTTGCGCTGGACCCGCTCGGCCTCGCGGCGGCGACCACGCTCGCGGAGTTGCGCCCTCTGCTCGCCGGCCGCGACAAGGTGATCGACGCGCTGCGCGAACGCG
>JAJZVE010000338.1 GCA_021845835.1 Pseudomonadota bacterium
TTCAGGCCCCCCTTCTACAACACGTTATCAAAGCGTTTCAGGACTACTACCCGGAGAGCGTGGCGCACTGCTACGGCTGCGGCCGGCTGAACCCCCACGGCCACCAGATCAAGACCCATTGGGACGGCGAGATAAGCAAATGGCGGCTCAGCGCAGCGCGCAGTCGAACACGCATACAAGAATGCGATGCCGTTCTTGCTGAGTCAGCGTCTGCCGCAAGCGCCTTGCTATCTCTTCAGCGCTGCGTGGTTTGTTGCCGTCCGGCGGCGGGGGCATTCTTTCCCCGCCGAACCAGAAAACAAGATAAATCCCGTAGCCGTCCGTCGCCGGATCGCGGACATATTTCTCGATCAGTTGTTCATGCATCGCCCGCCAGAGGTCATTGTGGCTGTCTCTCTTGATTTCGATGGGGACATTGAATCCCCCGGCACCGCCGAAGCTCACCGTGATGTCGGCGCGCTTGCTATCGGCGTAGGAACTCTCCCTTTGCGCATCGATACCGAGCCGGCCCAGTCGATCGTTGAGGTCTGACAGCAGGGTGTCGCGGCAATCGTTTTCCGGCTTTGGCCGCCCGAGCTGCTGGTTACTGGCGTCGTAGCTCCAATACTGGCGGTAGTCGTCGGTGGCACCGTCGCGAATCTTCCGGGCGATATCGCACAGGTGATCGAGGACCAGGGCAGCGAGATCGGCGGCGCTGGCGGGCTGAAGATTGGCCAGCGTTCGGCAAACCTGTACGGCGTCGAGATGGCGGAAGCTCGCCTTGCGCCTTGCGATGCGCTGCGCATGCAAGGCGCCGCGCAAACGGTTGTGCCATTCGGCCAGCGGACGCAAACCCAGCAGCCGCTCCAGCGCCTGCGTTGCCGCCTCGCTGGGGTTGCCGCCGAGCATGTCGATGAAGCTTCGCACCTCGTCGGCGGTTTGCATCGCCGGGCTGACCCAATAAGGACCCATTGGACGCTCAGGTGGGCTGCCCGGCGCCAGAAGCTCGATCAGGAGCGCCAATGCGGATTCCGGCAGTGAGGCTGTGGTGAAATGACGCTTCTCGCGGAGGTAGAGAAAGGCGCCGAGGTAGCCGCGACGCACCTTGCTCGCGCCGACATGCCGCGCCAATTCCGCTTGATAAGCCTCCGGGGCGAGCATCAGGCCGCAGGCGAGCCAATAGACGCGCTGCGCGTCGTCCATGCTGCCCTGCCCGAGCCTGGCCGACAGAATCGCCGCCAGGGCGTCCCGCTCCAGATAACGCAGTGCACCCTTGAGCAGCGGGTCGAGCGAATTGGCCAGTTGTTTCTTGCGCGCGCGCAAGGGAAAGCCCGCCAGCAAGCGGGGCAACGCGGCACGCGCGACGTCGCCCCACGCATCGTCGTGGGCGAGCGGATGAATCCCGGTCACGTACTCCTTACCCTTGCGCAGCAGCGGCACGGCATAGGCGATCAACACGTCCGCGACCAGCGCAGGTCGCTCCTGCACCAACGCATCGAACCAGGCGGGGTTCTTGTTGGCAACATAGGTGAATTGGAAGGCCAGCAGCTTCGACAGAATTGAATCGTCGAGCTGCAAGGCGCCGATGGGGTCGGCGGCGTAGAATTCCTCCATGCCGACCAGACAGGCTTGGCGCAGGTAGTGCATTCGCCCCTTGGTTTCGAGTTCGACAATTTCTGCCACGCTCGGCAGATCGTCGCGCTTCAGGGAGCGGCGAAAACCGTCGCAGGCCGCCTGGACCAGATCCGCGTCACCTCCGAGGAAATCGGCCAGACGCTCGCGGGACGTTTCACCTTCGATGTCGTAATACCCACGCAGATAGGCTTGCGCCAGATCGTGCAGAATCTTCGGATGCGCACTGCCGTCGCGGATATCGGCGAGATGGTCGCGGAAGAAACGTATCCATTCGTCTTTTCTCTGTTGCCGGCTCTCCTTGCGCTCCCTATCCATGATCGCGTGCTTTTGTTGCCAGTCGCCGACCGGGGTGGAAACGAAGCCTTCCATGTAGGCCTGGAACGCCGGATGGGCCGCGGTCCAGTCCTCAAGAAATTTCAGCGCAGGCAGCGTCAGACTCTGTTGCCCGCCCTCCCGAATGAGTTGGTGCACGGCTTGCACGAAATAGTAGCCGGAAAGTTTCGTGTGCGCTTCTTCCTTCACCGCCTGTTCCAGGTACCAGGGACCGATGTCGGCGGGCGCCGGAGCATCGTAAAGTCTTGCCGCGCTCGAGAACAGGCAATACGCCAGGTCTTCGCGGGCGATGCAACGGAAAGCGCCTTCGAGCAACAAGGCCTTGTAGCGTTCCGGACGTTTTGCGAACCACTGCTGGATCCGCGTGGCATGTTTCCTGTCGATTCTGGAATGCGCATACTCGTCGAGACCGATGCCCAGCCAGTCGTACAGCCGCTTGTCCTCGGTCGTATCGCCATGGGTTTCAAGCCCGCGCGCCAGCAGTTCTCCCGACATACGGTTGATTGAGAAGTCATCCACTGTTCTTCCCAGACTTATAAGCTTTTGCGCCAATTGATCCAGCAAAAGCGGCAGTGCCTGGTCGGGGGTCGCTTCCTGGAATCTGTAGCCCCAAAAATAGTCGACTGAATTTCCGCGCTGCTTCGTCGACTGTAGGTAGCCCAGAACTTCTGTCGGCGGAATGTGGCTCGGGTAAAGTTCGGTCAGCAGCATTCCCAAAAGCCGGTCGTCGCGGTCTTCGGTTGCGCCAGACACGATGTCCTGCGCCAGTTTCAAGCAACGGCGGGCATTCCGCGGCATGTCGTGCAACTGTACCCGCAAGGCAGCCACACGGATTTCCGGCTTGTAGCTCGCATCCCTCACAAGGGCTTCCAGCGCTTCGTCGAGTTCCGGGAAGAGCGGTGCGTGCCGCAACGCGTCCAGCGCACAATCGAGCAAAGCGAGATCGGCATCGCTGCGCGACGGGGAAGACAGAATCTCCTTGAGCGTCGGCAGCATGTCCGGCGTCGCCAGCGCGCCGAAGGGCGCAGAGCTCCAATCCTGATAACGAAACCAGGGATAGCGCTCCGCCTCGCCCTGTAGCGCAGCGAACAGCCGACGTTTGTCCTCGGCCGGGAAATTGCGCACGTCGCCGTAGAGCACCACTCCCAGCGGATCGCGGTCGATCAACTCGGTGCGGGCGCCATGGCACAGCACAGAGAGCCAGGCGGCGAGGCCGCGCAGATCGGCGACGATGCCGCCGTCCTCTCCCGCCAGCAGGGCCAGCACGCGGCCGAGCGGCAAGCCGCGTTGATTGATCAGAGCTGCCAGGTGGCAGGCACCCAGGTATTCCGCGACGCTGCGATGGACGGGTACGCGCTGTTGTTCGCGGTCATCGCGTCGGAAGAGATTGGTCTTGAGCGCAGGCAGCAGGGGCAAGTCGTCAGGTACAACCAGTGAAGCCAGGCAGAAATGCTGCGCATCGGCGGCGTCTTCGTCCAAGGCGTAGCCGGCGATCCCGGACAGCAGGTGGACCGCACAGAGCCATCCTGCGGCATCGAGCAGCGCTTCAGAGGAATGCGGCCATTTCCCCCTTGCCTGTCTATGCTCCCGATTCCCTTCGCGCACCAGTTGTCCGCAGGCCATTTCATAAGTGGCTTCGCGGCTTTGCGGCCATGACCTGCCGCCGACCGCCAGCACCAGCAGATCCAGGGCCTGAGGGTTGCGCAGCAGTTCATTCATGCCGTGTTCGCCGGCCTTGCGCACGAACCCCTCGGCATCTGCCGCCGTGTAGCCATGACTCATCAGGATTTGCGCAATGTCGTCGTCGCTCAAGGGATCGAGACTCAAAACAACGAGTTCGCCGCCCGGCGCCACACCGAGCAATGCCTCGCGGTCGCTGGCGCCCAGCCAGTCGGCTTCGCGGCAGGAGAGGCGAAAGTGCGGACGCCCCAGACGTTCCAGGTGGCGGCGGATATGATCGAGCGGCGTCCTGCCATCGCCGGCGCCCGCGCGCATTTCGTCCAGCGCATCGATGAACAGGGTCTTCCCTGTCAACGCCGGAGTTGGATCGAAAGTGGCGAAGTCGCGTGCCTTGACATAGACACCGCCTGTCTCGATCGATTCTCTCCTGAACGATTCCGTCTTGCCGGCGCCCGGGTCGCCCAGTAGCACATAAGCGGGTGACTCCCGATAGTGCTCCAGCGGCCGGCTCTCCCGTGTCCCAGGTTCCTCCGTCAGCCGGGTGCAGGTGCGGCGAACCAGGAAGCACGTCTTGCTCAAAGCCAATGCTCCGCCGGGTAGGAAAGGAACTCGGTCAACTGAATGCCACCCTCGCCGACGAGCAGCTTGCGGCAGTCGCCAAAGGCAGCGGCGAATGCTTCCAGGCCGCTCACAGCTTTCGGTGCAGGGCTGCTCTTGACCTCGATGGCGACGAGTCGCCGGCCGCGTTCGAGCACGAAGTCGACCTCGTCCGGCCCATCGCGCCAGTAATACAGACGGCATTCAGGATGGCCGGTGTTGTGGAGATGGGCGCCGACCGCGCTCTCGACCATGCGCCCCCGGTAGCTGCGGTCGGCCTCTGCCTCGGCCTTGGTGTAGCCGGAGCCCGCCGACATGAGGGCGGTGTTCAGCACGTTGAGCTTGGGGGACGAGGCACGGCGTCGATGGTGTTGTCCGGCGTATTTCTGCAATCCCTGGATCAGCCCGGCATTGCCGAGGAGGTCCAGATAATGCGCGAGGGTCACTGTATTACCAGCGTCTTGAAGCTGCCCCATCATCTTCGTGAAAGAAAGTATCTGCCCCGAGTAGCGGCAGCCGAGGTGGAACAATTGCCTGAGCAGCGCAGGTTTGTCCACCCGCGTCATCATCAGGATATCTTTCTCGATGCTGGGCTCAATCAAGCCAGCGTTGACGTAGTTGCGCCAGCGTGGCTCGTCCCGGATGAAAGCGGCGCTGCCGGGATAGCCGCCGAAATAGATGTATTCGTCCAAATTGAAGTCGAAGGCTTCGTACATTTCATGAAACGACCAATGGGCGAGACGGATCAGCTCGAAGCGCCCGGTGAGACTCTCGCTCATGCCCTTTTGCATCAGCAAGGGCGAAGACCCGAGCAGAACGACGTGCAGCTTGAGCCCTTCGGCGCGGTCGGCATCCCACAGCCCTTTGACCGCGTCCGACCAACGGGGAAGCTTCTGGATTTCGTCGAGAACGAGGATATGGCCGTCTGACGATTGCCGCGCCATAGCGCGGGCGCGCTGCCAGGTCTCCACCAGCCAGGCCACGTCCCGCCGTCCCGCATCTTCAGGCAGGTAAGCGACGTCCGAATCGGGCAAGATGCCCGGCGGCAATGTCTCGTCCGGGCGATCCACCGCAACAAAGGAATAGCGCTTGGGGTTGAAGTTCGCCAGCGCATTGCGCACCAGGGTGGTCTTGCCAACCTGGCGCGGGCCCGCGACGACTGTCATCAAGCGTGGAAGCTCGGACAGTCGGTCGAGAAGAGTATGAACTTCTGCGCGCTGATATGGCTTACTTGGCATGATTACTATTATGAGTAAAATTACTCATGATAGTAATCAGCTTCTGCAAAAAACTCAAGCAGCCACTTGGCAAGCTACGTAAGTAATTGATTCTCCAGCGCCGCCCGCCAGGCCGCGAGCTTGTTGTCGATCGCCAGCGTGTAGGCCGGGCTGGTCGAGGGCAGGATCGCGGTACGGTAGCCCAGGGCGGCGAGCTGGGGCGCGAAGCGGCCGGCGGTCTGGCCGTTGAAGCAGACCCGGACAAGAT
>JAJZVE010000339.1 GCA_021845835.1 Pseudomonadota bacterium
CGCCAATCCCGCGCCGGTGGCGCAGACCTTCTTCGTCGATGAGACGGTGCGGTCAAAGACGCGACTGGATGCCATCGTCACCGTGGTCGATGCCAGGCACCTGCCGCAGCGTCTGGCCGACAGCGCCGAGGCGACCGGGCAGATCGCGTTCGCCGACGTGATCGTGCTGAACAAGACCGACCTCGTCACCCCGGACGAGCTGGCCGACGTGGAGCGCCGGATTCGCGAAATCAACCGCTTCGCCGCGATCCACCGCGCGGTGCGCGGCGACGTGCCGATCGCGGCACTGCTGGACCAGGGCGCCTTCGACCTCGATCGCGTGCTGGCGCATGCGCCGGACTTCCTGGACGACGATGAGCATGCGCACAACGACGACGTCGCCTCGATGAGCTTCGAGGCGACAAGGCCGATCGACCCGGAGCGGTTCAACGCCTGGATCGGCGCGCTGCTCGCGGCCGAGGGGCAGAACCTGCTGCGCACCAAGGGCATCCTGTCCTATGCCGGAGAGGATCGGAAATTCGCCTTCCAGGCGGTCCACATGATGGCGGACGGCGATTTCGTCGGCCCCTGGCGCGAAGGCGAGCCGCGCACCAGCCGCATCGTGTTCATCGGCCGCAACCTCAACCGGCCGCGGCTGCGGCGGGGGTTCGAGTCGTGCCAGGTGACGGCGTGAGGCGCCCTGACTTTGCTCCCGTGATGTCCGGTCGTATAGTCGGAGTATAGTCAAGGGTCAGGTACATGCGGACTCAGGTTGCGCGATGGGGCAACAGTCTGGCCGTGCGTTTGCCGCGGCAGGTGGCGGACGCGGTGGGGCTTGGAGAGGGCGCGACCGTCGAGCTTGAAATCACGGACGGCGTGGTTCGGCTGGTGCCGACGCACCCTCGTTACACGCTTGAGGAATTGCTGGCCGGGATCACACCGGAGAATCTGCCCGACGACACGTTTGACGATCCGCCGCGCGGGCAGGAGCTGCTCTGAGTGGCGGCACCGAACCGCGGCGACCTGGTCTGGATCGACTTCGATCCCCAGGCAGGACATGAGCAAGCCGGGCGGCGTCCGGCACTGGTCTTGTCGCCGCGGGAGTACCATCAGCGTACGAACCTTGCGATCGTCTGCCCGGTGACGTCACGCGGCAAGGGGTATCCGTTCGAGGTTCCGTTGCCGGACGAAGCGCCCATTCGTGGCGTCGTCCTCGCGGATCAGGTCAAGAGCATCGACCGGAGAGTGCGGCGCATGGAGCCGGCCGGCCGTGTTTCCGAGGCGTTCATGGAAGAGGTTGTCGCCAAGCTCCTTCCCCTTCTGACCACGCCGCGCGCGCGTTCCGCGTAGCAAGCCAGGAGCCGCAAGCCCATGAGCCAGACCCTTTCTCCCGACCACCTGCTCGACACCCGCGGCGTGCACGCGGCGTTCGGCGCCTTCGTCGTCGGCGCTGCGTTCGATCGCGGCGGCGTGGCGGCGTTCGCGCTCGGCGACGGCACGCTGCGGCTGCGGCGCGGCGATGCCTGGCACAGCGTCGCCGCACATGACGGCGGCGTGCTCGCGCTCGCGCCCGATGCGCGCGCCGAAGGGTTCCTCTCCGGCGGCGACGACGGCCGCTTCCTGCGCGTCGGCCGCGACGGCACCATCGCCGAGCTGGCCGGCTTCGGCATGAAATGGGTGGAGCATGTGGCAAGCTTCGCCGACAGAAAAACGGAACTGCTGGCCTGCGCGGTGGGCAGGCAGGTCCATCTGTTCGACGGCGCCGGCGGCCGGCTGAAAACGCTCACGCATCCGTCCGCCGTCACCGGCCTCGTGTTCGACGCCAGGGGCAAGCGGGTCGCCGCCAGCCACTACAACGGCGCCAGCCTGTGGTTCGTCGCTTCGAAGACCGACAATCCGCGGCTGCTGGAATGGAAGGGCAGCCACACCGCGATCGCCATCAGCCCGGACGGCGACAGCGTCGTCACCGCGATGCAGGAAAACGCCCTGCACGGCTGGCGGCTGTCGGACGGGCAGCACATGCGCATGAGCGGCTATCCCGGCAAGACGCGCGCGCTCTCGTTCACCCGCAGCGGCAAGTGGCTGGCGACCTCGGGGGCGGAGACGATCGTGCTGTGGCCGTTCACCGGCGGCGGACCGATGGGCAAGGCACCGACCGAGCTGGCGGGCGCCGACACCGTGACCTGCACCGACGTCGCCTGCCATCCGCAGCACGAAGTGGTGGCGGCCGGGTTTTCCGATGGCATGGTGCTGCTGGCCGACCTGGCGGGCGACCGCATCCTGCCGGTCGCGGGATCCGGGCGCGGCCCGGTTTCGGCGCTGGCATGGAGCGGCGATGGCACACGCCTCGCCTTCGGGACGGAAAGCGGCTTCGCGGCGGTGGTGGATTTTTCCAGCACGTAACGCGCCGAACGCGACGCCTCCGGCCGCCCGTTGCCGCAGTCGTGACCAGGCTGCGCGACCGCCGCGCCGGCGGGTGATCCACGTCAAGGCGCCTCGGCGCCCGAGGCGCGAGGCTGCACCGCATCGCGAGGATCGGAGGAACGGCATGACGTCGCTTTCCCGCATGGCGTTCGTCGCCCTGGTGCTGCTGGCCGCGAGCGGGCCGACGCAGGCGCAGGACGCGGCGGGCGCGCCCCGGCGGCCGATGGCGGTCCCGGAAATCCTGCAGGCGATGCCGGAGATGACGAGCGACATGGCGCTCGGCGTCCTGCCGATGCTGCGGCCGCTCGCGCATATCGATGGCACGCTCGCCTTCCTGAAGGTCGAGCTCGGCATCACCGCGGCGCAGGAATCGCAATGGGAGGCGTTCGCCGCGGCGCTGCGGGCCGCCGCGCAGGCGATACAGGCCAGCGCCGGCGCCGACGGGCCGATGATGGGCGTGACGCTGAACTGGCCGGACCGGCTGTCGCGGATGGCGGACATGCTGTCGGCGCGGCTGGAGGCGGTGCGCTCGCTGCAGGGGCCGGTCGCCGCGCTCTATGCCGCGCTCTCCGACGCTCAGAAGCGCAAGGCCGATGCGCTTCTGGGGTTTCCGGCGCGCATGATGTGACGGCGCGCCGGCGGCGGGCTTGCGCGCAGCGGGCGCACCGCACATCTGGCCGGCATGGCTGCGATCGACGACGACGCGGCGCTTGCGGACGTGGCGGCAGCGGCGCGCGCCTGCACGCGCTGCACCGACCTGCCGCTCGGGCCGCGGCCGGTGCTGCGCGTCGCCGCGACCGCGCGGCTGCTGATCGTCGGCCAGGCGCCGGGGACGAAGGTGCATGCCAGCGGCATCCCCTGGGACGACGCCTCCGGCGACCGGCTGCGCGACTGGCTCGGCATCGACCGGGCCACGTTCTACGACGAGCGCCGCATCGCCATCATCCCCACCGGCCTGTGCTACCCCGGCCGCCTGCCGAACGGCGGCGACGCGCCGCCGCGCGCCGGCTGCGCGGCGCTGTGGCATCCGCGGCTGCTGCCGCTGCTGGCCGGGCTGCGGCTGACGCTGCTGGTCGGCGCCTACGCGCAGACCTTCGCGCTCGGGCGCGGCGAGATGACGGCGCGGGTGCGCGGCTTCCGCACCTTCCTGCCGGCGCGGCTGCCGCTGCCGCATCCGTCCTGGCGCACCGTCGGCTGGGAGAAGCGCAACCCGTGGTTCGCGGCCGAGGTGCTGCCGGCGCTGCGTGCCGCGGTGGCGGCGGCGCTGGCGTGAGCGTCAGGTTTCGTCGGCAGGAAATTCGATTCCGCTGTAGAACGCGCCGAGCCGCAGTTCGGCGCCGATTTCCGGCAGCACGATCGGCGTGTCGGCGCCCGTGAGCGGCAGGCCGCGCCAGTCGGGACGCTCGAACAGCGTGGCGCCGATGCCGGTCTGCTCGACGATGAGATAGCGGGCGATGGAGGGCACCGCGCGATATTCCTGGCTCTTTACCAGCCGGTCGATGCGGCTGGTGCTGTCGGACAGCACCTCGACCACCACCACCGGGTCGGTGACGAAGGTCGCGCTGTTGGCGACCGGCGCACAGACCACCATGACGTCGGGATAGCGGATGCCGTGGGCCAGCCGCAGCTTCAGATCGCTGGCGAACACACGGCAGCCGTCCCGCAGGCGGGTACGCAATGCCAGAGCGATATTCAGTGTGATCTGCGCGTGTGCCGACGTTCCACCTACCATCGCGATCGCCCGCACCCCGTCGAACTCGTAGCGCAGCTCCTGGCGTTCCTCCCAGGCCAGGAACTCATCGACGCTCGTCGGAATGCGCAGGGCGACATTCATGGCGTTTTCCTACCACGTCCCGGCGGTCGGGTCAGCCGCGGCCTTCGCCGATCGGCGGCACCGCCTCCGTCATGCCGGCGAGCACCTCGGCGACGTGGCGCACCTTCACGGCGCTGCCTTCGCGCTGCAGCCGCCCGGCCATGTTGAGCAGGCAGCCGAGGTCGCCGGCCAGCAGCGTGTCGCCGCCGGTCGCCGCCACGTCGCGCGTCTTGTCGGCGACCATGCGGGTCGAGATTGCCGGGTACTTGACGCAGAACGTGCCGCCGAAGCCGCAGCACACTTCCGGGTCCGCCAGTTCCTTCAGGGTCAGCCCGGCGACGGTCTGCAGCAGGCGGCGCGGCTGCGCCTTCACCCCCAGCTCGCGCAGCCCCGCGCAGCTGTCGTGGTACATCACCGTGCCGGCGTAGGCCGCCTCCACCGCCGTCATGCCCATGACGTCGGTGAGGAAGCTCACCAGTTCGTAGGTCCGGGCGCCGAGCGCGGCGGCGCGCGCCTTCAGGTTCGGATCGTCGTCGAACAGGTGCGGCAGATGCTCGCGCAGCATGCCGCCACAGCTTCCCGATGGCACCACCACGTAGTCGAAGCCGCTGAAAGCGTCGATGATGCCACGCGCCAGGTCGCGCGCCGTCGCCCGGTCGCCGCTGTTGTAGGCGGGCTGGCCGCAGCAGGTCTGTGCCCGCGGCACCTCCACCTGGCAGCCGGCCCGCTGCAGCAGCCGGATGGCGGCGAACCCGACGGTGGGCCGGTGCAGATCGACGAGGCAGGTGACGAACAGGCCGACGCGCGGCGATTGCGGAGAGCTGGTCATGGCCGCAGTCTAGCGCGCCGGCGCCCCCGCGGCGAGACTGCGGGCGGGCGGAAAGCAGGCGCGGCAGCGCGCGGCGGCAACGGAGGGTATCACCATGACCGAGCTTCCGGACCGGGTCGAGATCGCCGAGGAAGGCCCGCGCGAGGGGTTCCAGATCGAGCCGGACCCGATCGCGACCCGGGACAAGATCGCGCTGATCGATGCCCTGTCGGCGACCGGCCTCACGGTGATCCAGGTCGCCTCCTTCGTCGCCGCGAAACTGGTTCCCGGCTGGGCGGACGCCGAGGCGGTGGTGGCCGGCTTCGCGCCGCGTCCTGGCGTGCGCTACACCGCGCTGTGGTTCAACCAGGCGGGGCTGGATCGCGCGCTTGCCTTCCGCGAACGCCTGACGCTGGTCGGCACGATCTCGCTCAGCGCCTCGGAGGCGTTCTCGCGCAAGAACCTCAACCGCGACCGGGAAGGCCAGCTCGCCGCCATGCGGCGGCAGACGGCGGCGCACCTGGCCGCCGGCGTGGCGGTGCGGCGCATCCTGGTCATGGCGGCGTTCGGCTGCAACTTCTCCGGCGACGTGGCGGCCGACACGGTGCTCGCCACCGTGGCCGACGGGATGACGATTGCGGCCGAGGCCGGCGCCGCCGTCGAGGAGGTTTCGCTC
>JAJZVE010000340.1 GCA_021845835.1 Pseudomonadota bacterium
AGTCCGGGTCCAGCTGGCCGGCGCTCTGCGCGGTTGATCCGATGGTCAGTGTGGTCTTGGCCGCCCAGGCCGGCGCCGCCGCCAGCAGGCTCAGCGCCAACGCCGAAGCCGAAGCCTTCACCGCAAACCGCATCCCGTTCCTCCCGTGTCTGCCCCGTGTGCCGGGGCCGATCCTGCACCGAACCTCACGCCGCCTCAACGCCGGTCGCGACGTGGCAGCGCGCGAGGTGCCCCGCCGCCGCCGGCGCCAGCACCTGCGGCCGCTCGCAGCCGGCGCGGGCCAGCGCGCAGCGCGGGGCGAAGCGGCAGCCCCTGGGCATCGCATCCAGCGGCGGCACGCGGCCGGGAATGGCGGCGAGCGCCTGGTCCGCGCGCTCCAGGTCGGGGATCGCGGCGAACAGGGCGCGCGTGTAGGGATGCGCGGGGGCGGCGAAGATCGCGCCGACCTCGGCCTGCTCGACGATCTGCCCGGCATACATCACCGCCACCCGGTCGGCGATCTGCGCCACCACGCCCAGGTTGTGGGTGATGAACAGCATCGCCATGCCGTGCCGGCGCTTGAGGTCGGCCAGCAGCGCCAGCACCTCGGCCTGGATGGTGACATCGAGCGCGGTGGTCGGCTCGTCGGCCAGCAGCAGCGCGGGGTCGCAGGCGAGCGCCAGCGCGATCATCACCCGCTGCCGCATGCCGCCGCTGAACTGGTGCGGGTAGTCGTGGAAGCGCCGCGGCGCGGAGGGGATGCGCACCTCCTCCAGCAGCGCGCGCGCCCGCGCTTCCGCCTCGGCGCGCGGCAGGTTGCGGTGCAGGCGCAACCCCTCGGCCACCTGCACGCCGACCGGCATCACCGGGTTGAGGCTGGTCATCGGGTCCTGGAACACCATCGCCATGCGGTCGCCGCGCAGCCGCTCCAGCGCCCGCTCCGGCAGGCCGCGCAACTCCTGCCCCTCCAGGCGGATGCTGCCGGCGGCGATGCGCCCGGCCGGGCGGGGCACCAGGCCCATGACCGACAGCGCGGTGATCGACTTGCCGCAGCCGCTCTCGCCGACCAGGGCGAGCGTCTCCTGCCGCCCGATCGCGAACGACACGCCATCGACGGCGGCGTGCCAGGCGCCGGCGATGCGGAACTCGGTGCGCAGATCGGTCACGGCAAGAACGGGGGCGGCGTCGGTCATGGCCGCCATGCCAGCACGCAACCCTGCGCCCGGCAAGCCGCGCTGGACCCGGCCACGACGGGCTGCCGATACTCGGCCGGTCCCGTTGCGAAAGGAAGGCGCATGGCCCCGCGTGTCGAGCCGGTCGAGTCCGATCCCACGTTGCCCGACCGGACCGAGGTGGTGGTGATCGGCGGCGGCATCGTCGGCGTCAGCACCGCCTTCTTCCTGGCGCGCAAGGGCATCCCGACGGTGCTGTGCGAGAAGGGCGCGATCGGCGCCGAGCAGTCCGGCCGCAACTGGGGCTGGTGCCGCACCATGGGCCGCGACGCGCACGAACTGCCGCTGGCGATCGAAAGCCTGCGGCTGTGGCGGGAGATGAACACGCTGGTCGGCGGCGAGACCGGGTTCCGCCAGTCGGGCATCGCCTATCTCTGCGAAACCCCGGCGCGGCTGGCCGGCTATGACGGCTGGATGGAGGCGGCGCGGCAGTTCCAGGTGCCGACGCGCCGGCTCGGCCCGGACGAGATCGACACGATCATGCCCGGCTCGGCGGTGCGCTGGGCGGGGGCGGTACACACGCCGGAGGACGGGCGCGCCGAACCCTCGCTCGCCGCCCCCGCCATCGCGCGCGGGGCGCGGGCGCAGGGGGCGACCGTCCTGACCGGCTGCGCGGTGCGCGGGGTGGAGACGGCGGGCGGCCGCATCGCCGGCGTGGTGACCGAGCGCGGGCGCATCGCCTGCGCCGCGGTGGTGCTGGCCGGCGGCGCGTGGTCGCGGCTGTTCTGCGGCAATCACGGCATCGACCTGCCGGCGCTGAAGGTGCTGGGCAGCGTGATGCGCACCCAGCCCTTGCCCGGCGGGCCGGAGATCGCCGCCGGCGCCGGCGACTGGGGCATCCGCAAGCGGCTGGACGGTGGCTATGTCGTCGCGCGGCGCAACGCCTCGGTGGCCGAGATCGTGCCGGACAGTTTCCGCCTGTTCGCCGATTTCGCCCCCTCCTGGCTGCGTAACCGCCACGAATTGCGCCTGCGCGTCGGCAGGCGCTTCATCGAGGAATGGCGCCTGCCGCGCCGCTGGGCGCTCGACCAGCGCACGCCGTTCGAGCAGGTGCGCGTGCTGGACCCGGAGCCTGCCGCCGGCATCCTGGAGGGCGGCAAGCGCGCGCTGGTCCGCGCCTTCCCGTTCTTCCGCGACATGGTGGAGGCGGAGCGCTGGGGCGGGCTGATCGACGTGACGCCGGATGCGGTGCCGGTGATCTCGCCGGTGGCGCGCATGCCCGGCTTCTTCCTCGCCACCGGCTTCTCCGGCCACGGCTTCGGCATCGGGCCGGGCGCGGGCCGGCTGATGGCCGATCTCGTCGCCGGGGAGACGCCGGTGGTGGACCCGGCGCCGTTCCGCTTCGACCGTTTCCGCCGCGCCGGATAAGGACCCACGCGGCACGTGTCAGGCGCGCTTGACCTGCGTCAATGTGCGCGTGAGCAACGGCGACGAAGCTGCATGCGTCAAATTGCGAGCTTCCGCCATGCAGGACGCATCCCTGATCCGTTGGTTCGGCGCGCTGGGGCTGGAGGACGTGCCGCTCGTCGGCGGCAAGAACGCCTCGCTCGGCGAGATGTATCGCGCGCTGAGCAAGGCCGGCGTGCGCGTGCCGAACGGGTTCGCGCTGACCGCGCAGGCCTATCGCGACGCGCTGACCGCGGCCGATGCCTGGCCGCGGCTGCATGCGCTGCTCGACGGGCTGGACGTGACCGATGTCGGGCTGCTCGCCACGCGCGCCGCCGCCGCGCGCCGCGTGGTCTACGAGGCCGCCGGCGCCGACGTGCTGCGCATCGAGATCGCGCGCGCCTACGAGAAGCTGGAGGCGGAATACGGCCGCAACGTCGCCGTCGCGGTGCGCAGCTCCGCCACCGCCGAGGACCTGCCGACCGCAAGCTTCGCCGGCCAGCACGAAAGCTACCTGAACATCAGCGGGCCGGAGGATCTGTTCGAGGCGTGCCGCCTGTGCTGCGCCTCGCTGTTCACCGACCGCGCCATCGTCTATCGCGTCAACAACGGCTTCGACCACTTCAAGGTGGCGCTGTCGGTCGGCGTGATGAAGATGGTGCGCTCCGACGAGGCGGCGAGCGGCGTGATGTTCACGCTGGACACCGAATCCGGCTTCCGCGACGTGGTGTTCATCACCGGCATCTACGGGCTTGGCGAGAACATCGTGCAGGGCAAGGTCGATCCCGACGAGTTCGTGGTCCACAAGCCGACCTTCCGCCAGGGCCATCGCGCCGTGCTGCGCCGCGCCCTGGGCCTGAAGCAGCTGCGCATGCGCCTCGCCCCCGGCCATATCGGCGCCACCACGCGCGATGTGGAAACCAGCGTCGCCGAGCGGTCGCGCTTCTGCATCGAGGATGACGACGTGCTGGCGCTGGCGGATCAGGCGATCCGCATCGAGGACCATTATTCGGCCCGCGCCGGCCATCCGGTGCCGCTCGATATCGAATGGGCGAAGGACGCCGCCGACGGCCAGCTCTACATCGTGCAGGCGCGGCCGGAAACCGTCGCCTCCCGCCGCAGCGCCGGGGCGTTCGAAAGCTACGAACTCACCGGCACCGGCACGCCGCTCGTCACCGGCAAGGCGGTGGGCGAGAAGATCGGCACCGGGCGCGTGCGCGTCATCACCGGCACCGCCGACCTGCAGACCTTCCAGCCGGGCGAGGTGCTGGTCGCCGGATCGACCAATCCCGACTGGGAGCCGGTGATGAAGACCGCCGGCGCCATCGTCACCGATCATGGCGGGCGCACCTGCCACGCGGCCATCGTGGCGCGCGAACTCGGCGTGCCGGCGGTGGTCGGCTGCGGCGACGCGACCACCACGCTGCAGACCGGGCAACTGGTCACCGTCGCCTGCGCCGGCGGCGATGTCGGCACCGTCTATGACGGCGCGCTGCCCTTCACCACCACGCGCCTGCCGGCCGAGGCGCTGGCGCTGCCGAAGACCGGGATCATGGTCAATCTCGGCAACCCGGCGCTCGCCTTCCGCACCGCCATGCTGCCCAATGCCGGCGTCGGGCTGGCGCGCATGGAGTTCATCATCAACGAACACATCGGCATCCACCCGATGGCACTGGTACACCCCGAGCGCGTCTCCGCCGCCGATCGCGCGCGCATCGCCGAGCGTGCCCGCGGCTTCGATTCGCCGCGCGACTTCTTCGTGCGCAGCCTCGCCGAGGGCGTGGGCACCATCGCCGCCGCCTTCTATCCGAAGCCGGTGATCGTGCGGCTGTCCGACTTCAAGTCGAACGAATACGCCGCCCTGATCGGCGGCGCGCCGTTCGAGCCGCTCGAGGCCAACCCGATGCTCGGCTTCCGCGGCGCGGCGCGCTACGCGCATCCCGCCTATGCCGAGGGTTTCGCCCTCGAATGCGCCGCCTTGCGGCAGGTGCGCGAGGTGATGGGGCTGACCAACCTGAAGATCATGGTGCCGTTCTGCCGCCGGGTGGAGGAAGCCCGCCGCGTGCTGGAGGCGATGGCGCGGCACGGCCTCGGCCGCGGGCAGAACGGGCTGGAAATCTACGTGATGTGCGAGATCCCCAACAACGTCATCCAGGTCGATGCCTTCGCCGCGGTGTTCGACGGGTTCTCGATCGGCTCGAACGACCTGACGCAGCTCACGCTCGGCGTCGATCGCGACTCCGACATCGTCGCCTTCGACTTCGACGAGCGCGATCCGGGCATGCTGGAGATGCTGCGCATGGCGGTGCAGGGTGCGAAGCGCAACCAGCGCAAGGTCGGCATCTGCGGCGAGGCGCCGGCCAACCACCCGGAGATCGCCCGCTTCCTGGCCGAACTCGGCATCGACTCGATCAGCGTCAATCCGTCCAGCCTCGCCCGCACCATCGCCATCGTGCGCGAGGTGGAGCAGGCGGCGCCGTCGCGCGCGGCGGAGTAGCGCGCGCATGCCGCGCATCGCCACGCTGACGCTGAACCCCGCCCTCGACCTCGCCAGCACGGCGGAGACGGTGCGGCCGACGCACAAGATCCGCACCACCGGCGAGCATGTCGATCCCGGCGGCGGCGGCATCAACGTGGCGCGCGTGGCGCACGAACTCGGCGCCGACGTGTGCGCGCTGCTGCTGGCCGGCGGGCCGACCGGCGCGATGATCGGCGAGCTGCTGGCCGAACAGGGCGTGCCGCACCGCATCCTGCCGATCCACGGCCGCACGCGCATCAGCCTGACCGTGATCGAGCGCACCAGCGGCCTCGAATACCGTTTCGTGCCGGAAGGCCCGGAGGTGACGGAGGCCGAGTGGCAGGCCGCACTCGCGGCGCTGGAGACGCTGGAGGCGGACTGGGTGGTGGCCAGCGGCAGCCTGCCGCGCGGCGTGCCGGTCGATTTCTACGCCCGCGCCGCCGGCATCGCCGCGCGGCGCAACCGGCGCTTCGTGCTCGACACCTCGGGCGCGCCGCTCAGGGCCGCGCTCGGCGCGGGGATCACGCTGCTCAAGCCGAGCCTGGGCGAGCTGGAGGCGCTGCTCGGCCGCAAGCTGATCG
>JAJZVE010000341.1 GCA_021845835.1 Pseudomonadota bacterium
CGCATCGCCGGCGGCGAGCGACGGGCGCATGCCCAGGCGGCGGGCCAGCCGGTCGAAGGCGAGGTAGATCACCGGCGTGGTGAACAGCGTCAGCAACTGGCTCAGCAGCAGGCCGCCGACGATGGCAACGCCGAGCGGGCGGCGCAGCTCCGATCCCGTGCCCTGGCCCAGCATCAGCGGCAGCGCGCCCAGCATCGCCGCCATCGTCGTCATCATGATCGGGCGGAAGCGCAGCATGCACGCCTCGAAGATCGCGGCGCGCGGCGGGCGCCCCTCCTCGCGCTCGGCGGCCAGCGCGAAGTCGATCATCATGATCGCGTTCTTCTTGACGATGCCGATCAGCAGCACGATGCCGATGATCGCGATCACGTCCAGGTCGTCGCCGGCGATCATCAGCGCCAGCAGCGCGCCCACGCCCGCGGAGGGCAGCGTGGAGAGGATCGTCACCGGATGGACGAAGCTCTCGTACAGCACGCCGAGCACGATATACATCGTCGCGACCGCGGCGAGCAGAAGCAGCGCCTCGTTGCCCAGCGAGGACTGGAACGCCGCCGCCGCGCCCTGGAAGGCGGTGATGAAACTGTCCGGCAGGTGCAGGCTCGCCTCGGCGTCGCGGATCGCCTGCACCGCCGCCCCCAGCGAGGCGCCGGGCGCCAGGTTGAACGAGATCGTCGTCGCCGGGAACTGGCCGAAATGCGTGATCTGCAGCGGCGCGTTGCGCTGTTCCAGATGCACGATCGCCGACAGCGGCACCTGTCCGCCCGGCGCCGAGGCCGAGGGCAGATAAAGCTGGTCCAGTCCCTTCAGGGACTGCTGAATCGCCGGGTCGGCCTCCAGGATCACGCGGTACTGGTTGGACTGGGTGAAGATGGTGGAGACGATGCGCTGGCCGAACACGTCGTACAGCACGTTGTCCACCGTCGCCGGCGTGATGCCGAAGCGTGCGGCGGTGGCGCGGTCGATGACGATGTCGAGCGCCTGCCCCTGCGCCTGCATGTCGCTCGCCACGTCGGCCAGCGCCGGGCTTTGCTGCAGCTTCCGCATCAGCCGCGGCACCCAGGTGGCGAACTCGGCCGGGTTCGCATCCTCCAGCACGAACTGGTACTGCGTGCGGCTGACGGTGGATTCGATGGTCAGGTCCTGCACCGGCTGCATGTAGAGCGTGATGCCGGTGACCTGCGCCACCTCCCGCTGCAGCCGGCGGATGATCTGCGTCGCCGTCAGGGTCCGCCGGTCGCGCGGCGTCAGCACGATCAGGAAGCGCCCGGTGTTCAGCGTGGTGTTGGTGCCGTCGACGCCGATGAAGGAACTCAGGGCCGCCACGTCGGGGTCGCGCAGGATCGCATCCGCCAGCGCCTGCTGCCGCGCCGCCATCGCGGGGAAGGAAATGCTCTGCGACGCCTCGGAAATGCCCTGGATCTCGCCGGTGTCCTGCGCCGGGAAGAAACCCTTGGGGATCGCCACATACAGCGCGATCGTGACGCCGAGCGTCAGCACCGCGACCATGAGCGTCGCCGCCTGCCGGTCCAGCACCCAGTTCAGCGCGCGGCCGTAGTGGTGGATGGTCCAGTCGAACACGCGCTCGGCGCGCAGGTCGAAGCGGCTGCGCTCGGCATCCGGGCGGTGGCGCAGCAGCCGCGCGCACATCATCGGCACCAGCGTCAGCGACACGATGGCCGAGATCACGATGGTCACCGCCAGCGTGATCGCGAACTCGTGGAACAGCCGCCCGACCACGTCGCCCATGAACAGCAGCGGGATCAGCACCGCGATCAGCGACACGGTCAGCGAGATGATGGTGAAGCCGATCTGCTGCGCGCCCTGCAGCGCCGCCTGCAGCGGCGGCTCGCCGGCCTCGACGTAGCGGGCGATGTTCTCGATCATCACGATCGCATCGTCCACCACGAAGCCGGTGGAGATGGTCAGCGCCATCAGCGAGAGATTGTCGAGCGAGAAGCCGAGCAGGTACATCACGCCGAACGTGCCGATCAGCGACAGCGGCGCCGACAGGCTGGGGATGATGGTGGCCGGCACGTTGCGCAGGAAGACGAAGATCACCGCGACCACCAGGGCGACGGCCAGCGCCAGCTCGAACTGCACGTCGGCGACCGAGGCGCGGATCGTCTGCGTGCGGTCGGACAGCACCGACACGTCCAGCGCCGCCGGCAGGCCGGCGCGCACCTCCGGCAGCAGCGCCTTGATCTCCTCCACCACGCGGATCACGTTGGCGCCGGGCTGGCGGCGGATGTTGACGATCACCGCCGGGGTTCGGTTCGCCCAGGCGGCGAGCTGCGTGTTCTCCGCCCCCTCGACGATGTCGGCCACGTCCGACAGATGCACCGGCGCGCCGTTGCGATACGCGATGATGATGCGGCGGTACTGCGCCGCGCTGGTCAACTGGTCGTTGGCGTTGATGGTGGTGGCGCGGCGCGGTCCGTCGAAGCCGCCCTTGGGGATATTGACGTTGAAGTTGACGATGGTGGTGCGCACGTCATCGATCGAAAGCCCGTAGGCGGCCAGCGCCTGCGGCTTGATGCGCACGCGCACCGCCGGCCGCTGCCCACCCGACAGGCTGACCAGCCCGACGCCGGAAAGCTGCGAGATCTTCATCGCCAGCCGCGTGTCGGCGATGTCCTCCACCTGCGTCAGGGGCAGGGTTTTCGAGGTGACGGCGAGCGTCATGATCGGCGCGTCGGCCGGATTCACCTTGGCGTAGATCGGCGGCGCCGGCAGGTCGGCGGGCAGGAAGTTGGTCGCGGCGTTGATCGCCGCCTGCACCTCCTGCTCGGCCACGTCGATGTCGAGCGACAGCGCGAACTGCAGCGTGATCACCGAGGCGCCGCCGGAACTGCTCGACGTCATCTGGTTCAGCCCCGGCATCTGGCCGAACTGCTGCTCCAGCGGCGCGGTCACCGCCGTGGTCATCACCTCGGGACTGGCGCCGGGATAGAAGGTCTGCACCTGGATGGTCGGGTAATCGACCTCCGGCAGCGCCGACAGCGGCAGGAAGCTGTAGGCCATCGCCCCGACCAGCAGGATCGCCACCATCAGCAGCGTCGTGCCGACCGGGCGCAGGACGAACAGGCGGGAGGGGTTCACGGCGTCGCGCGACTCCGCGACGCGGCACCCTCATGGCCCGCCCGGTGCGAGGCCGCCGCGCCCGTCGCCTTGCCGTCCAGTTCCTGCACGCTGACGCGCGTGCCCTCGCGCAGCCGGTCGGTGCCGTCGATCACCACGCGGTCGCCCGGCGCCAGTCCGGCGACGATCTGCTCGTGGTCGCCATCCACCGTCCCGGTCTTCACCGTCCGCACCGTCACCGTATCGTCCGGCTTCACCAGCCAGACATAGGCGCCGGGCGCGCCGCGCTGCACGGCGGCGGTCGGCACCGTCACCACGCCATGCAGCGTGTTCACCAGCAGCCGCGCATTGACGAACTGGTTGGGGAACAGCATCTCGTCCTTGTTGGGGAAGATCGCGCGCAGCTTCCAGGTGCCGGTGGTGGTGTCGACCTGATTGTCGATGGTGCCGACCTTGCCCGTCGCCAGTTCTGTCGTGTTGCTGCGGTCATAGGCGATCACCGGCAGCACCGCCCCGGCGTGATAGCGCCGCAGCACCTCCGGCAGATTGTCCTCCGGCAGCGGGAAGATCACCGACATCGGCTGCAGCTGCGTCACCACGACCAGCCCGTTGGCATCGCTCGGCTGCACGAAATTGCCCGGATCGACCAGCCGCAGCCCGACCCGCCCGTCCACCGGCGAGGTGATGTGGCAGTAGATCAGGTTGACCTTCTGCGCATCGATCTGCGCCTGGTCGGAGCGGATGGCGCCCTCGTACTGCTTGACCAGATAGACCTGATCCTCCGCCTGCTGGCGGGCGATGCTGTCCTGCCGCAGCAGCGTCTGGTAGCGCTTGAGGTCGATCTGCGCCTGCTTCAGCAGCGCCTCGTCGCGCGCAAGCTGCCCCTGGTACTGCTCCAGCAGCGCCTGATAGGGGCGCGGGTCGATCTGCGCCAGGAAATCGCCCTTGTGGACGATCTGGCCTTCCTTGAACCCGACCTCCTGCAGCTCCCCGGCGATCTGCGTGCGCACGGTGACGGTGGCGAGCGGGGTGACGGTGCCGATCGCGTCCAACATGATCCGCACATCGCCCGTCGCCGCCGTCGCCAGGGCCACCGGCTGCGGCGGCAGCGCGCCGCGGTGGGCGCCATGCGGCGCGGGGGCGGTTGCCGGCGCCATCGCGCGCCGCGCCACCAGCCCGGCGCCCGCCAGCACCAGCAGCACCAGCAGCCAGCGGCCGAGACGCAGGCGACGCGGACGGGTCGTCACCGGCGCGGGCGCGCGGGCGACCGCATCGGCATGGCCGGGCGGCAGGCGGGTGGCTTCGGCGTGATCGTTCATGGTTTCGACTATACTGCACTCGGGCAAGGGATGGTCGCGCGCGCGCGGATTGCGGCCGTGCGCGGGGAATATGGCGGGCAGCACCGGGCTGCTGTCGCCAGGCGACGCCCCGCCGGCCGCTCCCGGCCGCCCGGCGGCCTGCCCACGCCGGACCGACGGCTGGCCACGGGACCGTCGCCCGCGCAGTTCATGCGGAAATCCGTCCCGATGCCCGCCTCACGCTATCCGATTCCTTTCCCCCGACCGCGCCACCTGGGTGCGGTGTCCCCGACCACGGCGACCCGAGACATGGGCGTGCGCAAACTTCGTGCCAGGGGGCGTGCCGGGCGCGGGCGCGGCAACCGGCGCCCTGCATGCGTTGCGGGGGACGCCATGCGTCCGGTTCCGCGACGGCGTCGTCCGTTGTGGCGACAGGTCGGCGGGATTGCCCCGCCGGCCGTTCACCTCAGAAGAAAGCGGCGATCAGCTCGGCAATCCCGAACCAAAGCACCGCCGACAGCGTTACGATAACAATCAACGCGGCGCGCACCGGCAGGCGCTGCGCCGCCCCCTCGACGTGCATGTCCTTGGAATCGCTACGCGGCGCTGTTCGCGGGGACAAAAATTCCCTCTCGAAACCAATAGCCGCCAGCCTGCCATGAGCGGTCATCAATTCAAAGCCTCATACCCGGAACATTTTCTTGAGCACGATGGCTTCCGTGTAGACCGCAATAGGTTGCCGGGACGTTACTCGCCGGCCAGTTGCTCGCGCATGGCTGCCAGCCCCGCCTCCAGGCGCGTCCCGGCCGCGACACCAAGGGCGGCGGTGGCGCGGGCGGGATCGCCGAGCGAGCGGGCGATGTCGCCGGCGCGCGCCGGGCCATGCGTGATCTCGGGCGCGACCCCGAACACGGCGCCGAGCGTGGCGGCAAGGTCGCGGACGCTGGTCTCCCGCCCGGTGCAGACGTTCAGCACCCCGCTTCCGCCCTCGCGCGCCAGCAGCGCCATCGCCGCGCGCAGATGCGCCACCACGTCGCCGACATGCACGAAGTCGCGCGTCTGCGTGCCGTCGCCGTGCAGCGTGACCGGCAGGCCGCGCGCCAGCCGGGCGGCGAAGATGGAGACGACGCCGCTATAGGGCGAGGACGGGTCCTGCCGCGGGCCATAGACATTGAAGAACCGCATCCCGAGCGTCGGCACGCCATGCACCAGCGTCGCCACCCGCGCATGCAGCTCCGACCCCAGCTTGTCGGCGCCATAGGCGGTGCGCGGCGCGCAGGGCGCGTCCTCCTGTGCCACGGCGCCGGC
>JAJZVE010000342.1 GCA_021845835.1 Pseudomonadota bacterium
TCCGTTTCAACAGTTTGCGGCGTGGTTCGCCGAGGCCGAGCGTAGCGAGCCGCGCGACGCCAACGCCATGACGCTGGCGACGGCGACGGCCGACGGCATGCCTTCGGCCCGCGTCGTGCTGCTCAAGGGCCACGACCCGCGCGGCTTCGTGTTCTACACCAACCGACAGAGCCGCAAGGGCGAGGAACTGGCGGCCAACCGGCGGGCCGCACTGCTGTTCTACTGGAGGTCGCTGGGCCGGCAGGTGCGGATCGAGGGCACGGTGGAAGACGTGACCGACGCCGAGGCCGACACCTATTACGCCTCGCGCCCACGCCTGTCGCGGCTCGGCGCCTGGGCGTCGGACCAGTCGCGCCCGCTGCCGACGCGCGCCGAACTGGAACAGCGCCTGGCGACGCTGGAGATGCGCTACCCCGGCGAGGCGATCCCGCGCCCGGCGCACTGGTCCGGCTACCGGCTGCTGCCGGTGCGCTTCGAATTCTGGCAGGAGGCGCCGTTCCGCCTGCACGACCGCACCGCGTATGCGCGCGCCGGCGAGGGCTGGTCGGTCGGCAAGCTCTATCCGTGATCCCCCCGGCGCAGGCCGCAACTGCGGCGCTGCTCGGCAGGCTGGCGGGGCGCGATGCGATCGAGACGCATATCTCGGCGGTGTTCGTCGGCGCCGACTCGGTGTGGAAGCTGCGCAAGGCGGTGCGGCTGCCGTTCCTCGATTTCACCGATCCGGCGGCGCGGCGCCGCGCCGCGCTGCGCGAGCTGGAGCTGAACGCGCCGCACGCGCCCGGCCTCTATCGCGATGTCGCGACGGTGGTGCGCCGGCCGGACGGGTCGCTGGCGCTGGATGGCGTGGGCGAGGTGATCGACTGGGTGGTGCGCATGGCGCGCGTGCCGGCGGAGGATTTCCTGGACGCCGTGGCGATGCGCGGCGGGCTGGAGGCACCGCTGCTGGACGCGCTCGGCGACACCGTGGCCGCCTATCTCGCCGCAGCCCCGGTCAGCGACATGGACGGGCTGGCGGCGCAGGAAACCATGACCGACGGCAACCTGCGCTCGGCCCGCGCCGCCGGGCTGCCGGAGGCTGAGATCGCTGCGTGGGAACAGGCGATGCGGCGGGAACTGGCGCGCCGCGCCGACTGGCTGCGCGCGCGGGCGCGCGACGGCTTCGTGCGCCGCTGCCACGGCGACCTGCACCTGGGCAATCTCTGTCTCTGGCAGGGCCGTCCGGTGCCGTTCGACGCGGTCGAGTTCGACGAGGCGATCGCGACCGGCGACGTGGCCTATGACCTCGCCTTCCTGCTGATGGACCTGGAGCACCGCGCCGGCCGCGCCGCCGCCAACCGCGTGCTGAGCCGCTACGTCGCGCGCGGCGGCGACTGGGCACTGGTGGCAGGGCTGCCGCTGTTCCTCGCGCAGAAGGCGATGGTGCGGGCACACGTGGAAGCGGCGCGCGGGCGCGGCGCCGAGGCCGCGTCCTACCTCGCCATGAGCCTCGGCTATCTGCATCCCGCGCCGCCCCTGGTGGTCGCGGTGGGCGGACTGATGGGCACCGGCAAGACCACGCTCGCGCGCGCGCTGGCGCCGGAACTGGGGCCGGCGCCGGGTGCCCTCGTGCTGCGCAGCGACGAGGTGCGCAAGCGCCGCCACGGCGTCGCGCCGGAGCAGCGGCTGCCGGGCGAAGCTTACGCCGCGGCGGAGAACCGGGCCGTGTTCGCCGAGCTGCATGCGGCCGTCGCCGGCGCCGCCGCGGCCGGCCACGCCGTAATCGCCGATGCGACCTATCTCGACGCCGCGCATCGCCGCGCCGTTGCCGCCGCCGCCGGCGCGGTGCCGTTCCTCGGCGTCTGGCTTGCGGCGCCGCTGCCGGTGCTGGAGGCGCGGATCGCGGCGCGGCAGCAGGACGCCTCGGACGCGACGGTCGGCGTGCTGCGGCGGGCGGCCAGGTCCGATCCCACCCCGCCTGCCGGGTGGCTGGCGGTGGACGCGCAGGATGCCGCGCGCGCCCTCGCGGCGGTGCGCGATGCCTTGCCCCGCCCGTCGTGCTAGACTGTTGATGTTTCCTCCGGAGGTTGCCCCATGAGCATCCGCAAGCTGCTGCTGCCGCTCACCGGCACCGCCGCCGGCGAGGCCGCGCTCGCCACCGCCCTGATGATCGCGCGCAGTTGGGACGCCCATGTGCTGGCGCTGCATGTGCGTGTCGATAGCCGCGACGTGGCGCCGCTGGCCGGCGAGGGCCTCTCCGGGGCGATGATCGAGGAGATGATGACGGCGACGGAGCGCGAGAGCCTCGCGCGCTCGCAGGCGGTGCGCGCCCTGTTCGACGGCTTCGTCGCCTCGCATCAGGTGCGCGTCGGCGAACCCGCGCCCGGCGAGCGCGCCGCGACCGCCAGCTTCGCCTCCGTCACCGGGCGCGAGGAGGACCTGGTCGCGCAGCTCGCGCGGCTCGCCGACCTGACGGTGGTGCCGCATCCCGAGGCGGCGGAGGAGGTGTCGTCGTCGGACGCGCTGCACGCCGTGCTGTTCGATTCCGGCCGCCCGGTGCTGATCGCGCCGCACGCGCCGCCGGAGCGGATCGGGCAGCGCATCTGCATCGGCTGGAACGGCACCGCCGAGTCCGCGTCGGCCGTGTTCTCCGCGATCCCGTGGATGCAGCGCGCCGAGGCGGTACGCATCCTGTCGGCGGAAGAGTACCAGCGACGTGGGCCGTCGGCGCAGGATCTGGTGGAATACCTGGCGCTGCACGACATCGCCGCCGAGGTCGCGACGTTCCGCCCGGTGGACCGCGAGGTCGGCGCCGGGCTGCTGCGCGCGGCCTACGAGTTCGAAGCCGACCTGCTGGCGATGGGCGCCTATTCGCACAGCCGGCTGCGCCAGTTGATCCTGGGTGGGGTCACGCGGCACGTGCTGGAACAGGCGCGGCTGCCGGTCATGATGAACCGTTGACCATGTACGGGGTCAGCGACCCCGCGACGCGGGAGGCGGTGCGCGCCTATGTCAAGCTGCTGCGCGCCAGCCACGCCATCGTCGCCCGCATCGAGCCGCTGCTGGCACGGCATGGCCTGACGGTGACGCAGCTCGGCGTGCTGGAGGCGATCCTGCACCGCGGCCCGCTGACGCATCGCGAACTCGGTCGCAAGGTGCTGACCAGCGCCGGCAACATGACCGACGTGGTGGACAAGCTGGAAGCGCGCGGGCTGGTGCATCGCGTCCGCGATCCGATCGACCGGCGGCTGGTCCGCGTCGAACTGACCGCGACGGGAACCGCGATGATCCAGGCGCTGTTCCCGCGTCATGCCGCCGACATCGCCCATGCCATGGCGGGCCTGCCGCCCGAGGAACTGCACCGGCTCGGCGAGTTGCTGCGCCGGCTCGGCATGGAAGCTGCGCACGGCAGCGATGGCGCGACGGTTGCGGCAGGCGAACCCGCTGCCTAGCTGAGTCGGCGACCGTTCGATATCGAACGACCTTGGGAGAGCACGATGATCCAGGTCCAGCCGTTCGCGCGCCTCGGCCGTTTCCGCAACGAGTGGCTGAATGCGCGGCATCACTTCAGTTTCGGGCAGTATCACGATCCGGCACGCATGGGCGTGGGCGGCCTGCGCGTGTGGAACGACGACGAGATCGCCCCCGGCACCGGGTTCGACCCGCATCCGCATCAGGAGATGGAGATCGTCACCTACGTGCGCGACGGCGCGATCACGCACCAGGACAGCCTGGGCAACCGCGGCCGGACGGAAGCGGGGGACGTGCAGGTGATGCACGCCGGCACCGGCATCGTGCACGCCGAATACAACCTGGAGCAGACGCCGACGCGCATCTTCCAGATCTGGATCCTGCCGGGCCGGCACGGCGTGGCGCCGGGCTGGGGCACGCGGCAGTTCCCAAGGGAGGTCGAGGGCGCACTGGCGGCGCTCGCCGACGGACGGCCGGACGCGAACGGCACCGCCCTGCCGCTCTATGCCGATGCGGCGGTGTTCGCCGGCACGCTGCGCCGCGGCCAGAGCGTGCGACAGGTCCTGCGTGCGGGACGCGCCGCCTATCTGGTGCCGGCGAGCGGGGCGGTGACGGTGAACGGCACCGAGGTTGCCACCCGCGACGGCGCCGCCATCACCGGGGAGACGGACCTGACCATCCGCGCGACCGAGGACGCCGAGGTGGTGCTGGTGGACGTGGTGGGCTGAGCCGGTGCAGAGCGCGCGGTCACCCGCCCTTGCGGGGACGGCTGGGCGTTTCTAGGAATGTAGTGCAGATCACTACGATCGGACGGCCCAGATGGATGAGATGATTGCGGCGGCCGAGGCAAACCGGCACTTCTCTCGCATCCTCCGCGACGTCGCGTCCGGCCATCGCTTCCTGGTGACCGCCCGCGGCCGGCCGGTGGCGCGCATCGTTCCCGTGAACGAGGCCGATGCGGCCCGGGCGACGGCACGCGAGGCACTGCTGCGCCGGCTCGCCGACCAGCCGGCGCAGGATATCGGGCGCTGGCGTCGCGACGGGCTTTACGACCACGCGACGTGAGGGCGGCGCTGGACACGAACGTCCTGGCCTATGCGGAGGGCCTCAACGGTCCCGAGAAGCAGCGGACGGGGCGCGATCTGGTTGCCGGCTTGCGGCCGACGAGGTGCTGTTGCCGGTCCAGGCGCTCGGCGAACTCTATGCTGTCCTGACCCGAAAGGCCGGACGCACGCCGGAACAGGCGCGCGCGGCGGTCGAAAGCTGGCGCGCCGCGTATGACGCGATTCCGACGACCGCGGCTGTCCTGCAGGATGCGCTGGAAATTGCAAGCCAGCACCGGCTCGGCGTCTGGGACAGCGTGATCGTTGCCGCCGCGTCCCGCGCCGGCTGCGGCATCCTCTATTCCGAGGACATGGAGGACGGATTCGTGTGGCGCGGGCTTCGCATCCTCAATCCTTTCGGCCCAGCAGGTGCGCCCGCGCAACGACGCATTGGCCCGTGAGCCCGAGGCTACGCGCTCTCCGATTCCTCGGCCGTTTCCGGCTTCGGTCCGCTGTCCAGCCCCTTGGCCGCGGGGTCGCGATCGACCAGCTCGATCACCGCCATGCTGGCTGCGTCGCCGTACCGGATTCCCGCCTTCAGCACGCGCGTGTAGCCGCCGGCGCGGGCGCGGTAGCGCTCGGCCAGCGTGGTGAACAGCTTCGCCACCATGCCGTCGTCGCGCAGCTGCGCATACGCCTGCCGGCGCGCATGCAGGCCGCCGCGCTTGCCGAGCGTGATCAGCTTCTCGGCCACCGGGCGCAGTTCCTTCGCCTTCGGCAGCGTCGTGGTGATCTGCTCGTGCTTGATGAGCGCATGCGCCATGTTGCGGAACATGGCCGCGCGATGGCTGCTGGTCACGCCGAGCTTGCGGCCGGCAATCCCGTGACGCATCGGTCCTTACTCCCTCGTCCGGCTCAGAACGGCTCTTCCAGCCGCTTCGCCAGGTCTTCGATGTTCTCCGGCGGCCACCCGGGCACCGTCATGCCCAGCGAAAGCCCCATCGAGGTCAGCACTTCCTTGATCTCGTTCAGCGACTTGCGGCCGAAGTTCGGCGTGCGCAGCATCTCCTGCTCGGACTTCTGCACCAGATCGCCGATATAGACGATGTTGTCGTTCTTCAGGCAGTTGGCGCTGCGCACCGACAGCTCCAGCTCATCCACCTTGCGCAGCAGG
>JAJZVE010000002.1 GCA_021845835.1 Pseudomonadota bacterium
TCCCTGGCCGCGTCCGACGACGGAAGGGCCGTCACGCTGCGGCCCGGCCCGGCGCGCGTGCCCATGGTCGGCGACGAGGTGCCGCCCACGGCGGTGTGGGGCTACAACGGGGCAACGCCCGGCCCCGCGCTGCGGCTGCGCCAGGGCACGCCGTTCCGCGCCACGGTCACGAACGGCCTTGCCGAGACCACCACGGTCCACTGGCACGGCATGCGTCTGCCCAATGCGATGGACGGCGTGCCCGGCCTGACGCAGAGGCCGATCCCGCCCGGCGGTCGCTTCGACTACGCCTTCACCCCGCCGGATGCCGGCACGTTCTGGTACCACTCCCACGATCACAGCCTGGAGCAGATGGGCCGCGGCCTGGCCGGTGCGCTGATCGTCGAGGAGGCCGCGCCGCCGGCGGTCGATCGCGAAATCCTCTGGGTTTTTCAGGACTGGCGGCTGGACCCGGATGCGCAGATCGCGCCCGGCTTCAACAACCGCATGGAAATCGCGATGGACGGGCGGGTCGGCAACACGGTCACGATCAACGGCCGCCTGCCGGAAACCCTGTACGTCCGCGCCGGCGAACGCATCCGGCTGCGGCTGCTGAACGCGGCCATCGCCCGCATCATGGCGTTGCAGTTCGAGGGGCACGCCCCGGTCATCGTGGCGCTGGACGGCCAGCCTTGCGCGCCGCACACGCCGGCGGATGGCCGCATCCTGCTCGGTCCCGCGATGCGGGCCGACGTGATGCTGGACATGCAGGGCGAGCCGGGCCGCCGCTATCGCGTGGTGGACGCGTTCTACGACCGGCTGGCCTACACGCTGGTCCGCATCGCCTATGACGCGGCGCCGCCGTTGCGGGCGCATCTGCTGGACGCCCCCCTGCACCTGCCGGCCAATCCGGTGCCGCGCCCGGACCTTGCCACCGCCATCGTCCACGAGGTTCGTCTACAGGGCGGGATGATGGGCGGCATGATGATGGGCATGGGGAACGGCGGCGGAATGATGGACGGCGGCATGATGATGGGCATGGGCGGTGCCGCCTGGGCCATCAACGGCCGCTCCATGACCGGCGATGGCAGCGCCGACATGCCGCCGCTGTTCGCGCTCGACCGTGGCCGAAGCTGCATCCTCGATTTCCGCAACGAGACGGCATGGTGGCACCCGATGCACCTGCACGGCCACAGCTTCCAGGTGCTCGACCGCGACGGTGAGGCGGTGCCGCATGACGAATGGGGCGACACCGTCCTGGTGCGCCCGCGCGAGCGGGTGCGCGTCGCCTTCGTCGCCGACAATCCCGGTGACTGGATGCTGCATTGCCACGTCATGGAGCACCAGGTCGGCGGGCTGATGACGACACTTCGTGTGGGCTGATGGGAGAACATGACCATGAATCGTAGGGACTTCGCGATGCTGATGGCGGCCGCGCTGCCCGCCAGCGTGCTACTCCGGTCGCGCGCGGCGCGCGCCGCCGAGGCGATCCCGGTGACGCTCTACAAGAATCCCTCCTGCACCTGCTGCGAGGGATACGCCCAGTATCTCGACCAGAACGGCTTCGAGGTCGATGTGCGGCCGACCAACGATCTCGCCGCGATCAGCCGCAGGGCGGGCATTCCGTCCGACCTTGAAGGCTGCCACACGAGTTTCATCGGTGACTACGTCGTCGATGGCCACGTGCCGGTGGAGACGATCCGCAAGCTGCTCGACACGAAGCCCGCGCTCGCCGGCATCACGCTGCCCGGCATGCCGGCCGGCTCGCCCGGCATGGTCGGCGAGAAGACGGAGAAATTCACCATCTACGCCATCAGCCGCGACGGCACGCCGCCGCGTGTGTTCGACATCGTGTAGCAATCAAGGAGAAAGAGACATGAAACTCCGCGAGACACTGGCGTTCATCGCGATCGTCGCCGTACTCGGCAGCTTCGTCGTGCCCGTACTGGCGCAGGAGTCCGGCAGCATGGAGCGTACGCCGGATCAGGGCATGGGCATGGGTCAAGGCATGATGGGCGGGGACATGATGGGACATGGCATGATGAGCGGGGGAATGATGAGTGGAGGCATGATGGGGGGCGGGGTGATGTCCGGCATGATGGGGGGCGACGGACGGCCGAACAGCCAGTGGCAGACGCACCCGGACGAGAACTCATCTTCGGACTGAGGCGCGCGTGCCAGTAATCCGCACCATTGCCGCTTGTCTGTTGCCGTTGCTCGCACTGGCATCGCCGGGCGGTTCGGCGCAGGCCGCGGCGAGTGGCTGGGATCGTCAGGTGCATGGCGCGGCCCGCCTCATCTCGGCCGTCGAAGCGACGGGGACGGGCGCGCGGATCGATGTGGGGCTGCAGCTCCGGCTCTCGCCCGGCTGGCACACGTACTGGCGCACGCCAGGCGATGCCGGGGTTGCCCCGACGATCGACTGGAAAGGGTCGGAGAATCTGGCCGGCGTCGCGATCGCCTGGCCGGCACCGCAGCGCCTGCCGCCGCTCGGCGGGCTGGAGACCGTCGGCTTTGTGGATGGCGTGGTGCTGCCGATCACGGTCACGCTCGCCCATCCCGGCGCGGCGCTGCACCTGCATGCCGAGGTGGACTACGCCTCCTGCAAGGAGGTGTGCATTCCGTATCATGCGAGCCTTGATCTGACACTGCCGCCCGGCCTTGCGCAGCCCGGGCCGGAGGCGAAGCTGATTGCGACGGCGCGCGCCCGCGTGCCGGGCGACTTTGCGGCTGCGGGCCTGACCCTGCGCGGCGCCGTTGTGGCACCGGCAAAGGACGGCGCGGTGCTGTCCGTGCGTCTGGCGAGTACGGGAGCGCCGCTGCGGTCGCCCGACCTGCTCGTGGAAGGCACGCCTGATCTCTCCCCTGGCCGTCCTGAGAGTGCGCTGGCAGAGGGCGGGCGGGCGGCAACGCTGCGTGTCCCCATCCGCGGCACGACTTCCGCCTCGCTCGCCGGCAAGCCGTTGCATCTGACCGTGGTCGATGGCGCGCGCGCGGCGGAAGCCGAGACGGTTCCTGTGGCCGGCACGCTGCCGCCGTTGCCCGGCGGGATGGCGCGCACCAGTATGATTGGCATCGCTCTGCTTGGCGGGGTGATCCTGAACCTGATGCCCTGCGTGCTGCCGGTGCTGTCGCTGAAGCTGCTGGCGCTCGCCAGCTACGGTGGCGCCGCGCGCCGCACGGCACGGCTCGGGCTGCTCGCCAGTGCCGCCGGCGTGCTGGCGAGCTTCGCGGTAATCGCGCTGGCGCTGATCGCGCTGAAGGCGGCGGGGGCGGCGATCGGCTGGGGCATTCAGTTCCAGTATCCCTGGTTCCTCGCCGCGATGGCGCTGGCGACGACGCTGTTCGCCGCGAATCTCTGGAACTGGCTGCCGATTGCGCTGCCAAGCGGGCTGGCCGGCGCGCTGGGCGCGGTGCGCGGCGGCGGCTGGTTCGCCGAGGCGTTCCTGCTCGGCGCCTTCGCGACCGTGCTGGCCGCCTCCTGCTCCGCGCCGTTCGTCGGCACGGCGCTTGGCTTCGCGCTCGCCCGCGGGCCGGCCGACATCGCGCTGATCTTCGCCGCCCTCGGGCTTGGCATGGCGGCCCCGTTCCTCACCGTCGCGGCGGCGCCGGGGCTGGTCGCATGGCTGCCGCGGCCGGGGCCGTGGATGGCGTGGCTGCGGCGCGGGCTCGGGGTCGCGCTCCTGGGAACCGCCGGCTGGCTGCTGTTCGTGCTGGCGCGGGAGGCCGGGGCGGACGAGGCCCTGCTGGCGGGCGCCCTGCTGGCCGTGCTGCTGGCGATGCTCGGCTGGCGCCACGCGCGCCCGCTGCGCCGGCGGGTCGCCACCCTCGCCGCCGTCGCCGCGGCCGTCGTCGCGGTGCTGGTCCCGTCCCTGCGCGGCGGCGCCGTGCCGATCGCGCCACCAGCACAGGGCGGCGCCGTCTGGCAACGATTCGAGGAAGCGGCGCTGCCGCGGCTTGTCGCGCGGGGAAACATCGTCTTCGTGGACGTGACGGCGGCCTGGTGCCTGACCTGCAAGGTCAACGAACTGACGGTAATGGACCGCGCGCCCGTTGCGGACCGGCTGCGCGCGCCCGGCACCGTCGCGATGCGTGCCGACTGGACGCGGCCCGACCCGGTCATCGCCGCCTATCTGCAACGCTTCGGCCGCTACGGCGTGCCGCTCGATGTCGTCTACGGGCCGGGCGCGCCCGACGGCATCGCACTGCCTGAACTGCTGACGCGGGAGGCGGTGATGGACGCATTCCGCCGCGCCGGCGCGACGATGGCGAAGGAAGCATCGCAGTGACCCGCGCCGATGATCCTCATTCCGAGAACACCATGATCCGCACCCTTCACATCATCCGCTGGACGTCGCTCGGCCTGATCGTGCTGCTGGGACTCGCGATCGTCGTGCTGGAACTGCGCCCGCACGGGCAGGCAGCCACGGATGTGGCCGGTGGGACGGTGGCGGTGCCGGGCGGCATCACGCTCGGGGGGCCCTTTCAACTGACCGACGACAAGGGGAGGGCGGTCACGGACGCCGATTATCGCGGGCGCTGGATGTTGGTGTTCTTCGGCTACAGCAACTGCCCGGACGAATGCCCGCTGACGCTGCAGAAGATGGCCGGCGCGTTGAGCAGGCTCGGGCCGTTCGCCGACAAGATGGCGCCGATCTTCATCACCGTCGATCCGGCGCGCGACACGCCGGAGCGGCTGAAGACCTATCTCGCCAGCTTTGATCCGCGCATCACCGGGTTGACCGGCAGCGATGCGCGGATCGCCGCGGCGGCGAAGGCGTACCGCGTGTTCTACGCGCCCGGCAAGCATGAGGAGTCGGGCGCCGATCTGGTCAACCACTCGACCTTTCTGTACCTGATGGACCCTGCAGGCAAGTTCAGCGCACTTCTCGCGTCGGATATCGATGCCAACAGACTGGCTGGCGCTCTGGGTGCGAAGCTGAAGGTGACGCGCTGAACACCAGAGACTTACAGACCTGTTCCGCCATGTCCGTCATGCAGGCAGTGTGCGTGCGACTGATCGGCCAGCACATCGATGACACGGCATTCCGCCACGCGCCCGTGGCCGCACGCTGCCACCATGCGCACGAGTTCCGCCTCCAGCGAAAAGCCCAGTTCGCGCGCATGGCGGATGAAGGCAAGCCAATCGAGATGGTCCTGCGTATAGACCCGATGCCCGCCCGCTGTCCGCACGGGCGCGGGCATGACCCCGTCGCGCTCGTACCAAGCGGATCGTCTCGACCTTCGTGCCGGGCTCACAACCGCCCTGAACGGCCTGCGGCACGGACGAGCCGGATCGACAGCCAGAGGGCCAGGCCATAGCCGAGCAGCCCAAGGAGTGGAATGTTGCCCAGGACGCGCGGCCCGATGCTGTGCTGCATCAGGAGTGATGCGGCGATGAAAAGGCCGAGTGTGACCAGCGCCAGAGCCAGGCGGTTGCTGGCCCGATCGAGATGCTCCTCGAGGCTGCGCAGCCTCGGTACATCCAGGCCGATGGTAGGTGCGCCATCCGCGCGCTGTGAGCGATGCAGCCAAGCGCCGACCAGAGCCGGTATATCCTGAGCCGTCACAGCGGCCGCGGTCTGCAACCGCGCAAGTGCCGCCGACTGGTGAGACGGCTGCACCAGTGAGAGCAAGACTGCCTCCCCCCGCGCCACCAGAGTGTCGAGGACATTGAATTCAGGGTCGAGGGTGCGCAGCGCACCCTCGATCAGGAACAGGGTGCGCATCAGTACAACCAGCCGGTATGGCAGAAGAACATTTCCACCGCTCCCGAGGCGCGTTACCCGAAGGAACACATCGGCGATCGAGCAGTCCTTCAGCGGAAGCGATACGTAATCGGCCAGGACCTCCTCCATGCCGCGCGCAATCTCCGTGCGGTCCAGCACCCCGCCGAGGAGCCCGAGATCGACCGCGGAATCCACCATCCAGTCGGCATCCTGGTGGATGAAAGCCAGCAGGAATATCGCGAGGTTCCGCCGCGTACTACGGTCAAGAGATCCCACCAGACCGAAATCATGAAAGCAGATGCGTCCATCTTCCATCACAAAGAGGTTGCCAGGGTGGGGATCGCCGTGGAACAACCCGATGACGAAGAATTGCTGCAGGTAGAAATCGACCAGTACGCCGCCCAGGCGCGGGCCATCCGCCGCAACAGCGGGATCGTCGATGGAGCGACCGTGGCTCATCGCCTGGACCATCACGCCTTCGCGGCACAAATCCTCCGCGACGGGCGGGATGTAGACATCCGTCCGATCCTTGAAGGCTTCGGCGAAGCGGCGAACGTTGCGTGCTTCCTGGCGAAGATCTGTCTCCCGCTCAAGGTTGGCCCATATCTCCTCGACTAGGCGGACAGGCTGATACCGGGCGAGACCGGGCTGCAGCACGACGGCCGCCTTGAGCACATGGATAAGCAGGCGCATGTCGCGATCGATCCGGGCGCGAATGGCCGGGCGGCGGACCTTGACGATAACTACCGTGCCATCGTGCAGCCTGGCCCGATGCACCTGCGCGATCGACGCCGCAGCCATGGGTTGCGGCTCGAACTCCGAGAAGACCGCATCGATGTTGCGGCCAAGCTCGCGTTCGATCTCCACCCGTGCCTGATCGGGTGGGAAAGGCGATGCTTGCGCCTGGAGCGTGTGCAGCGCCGCCAGATAGGCGTCGGGCAGGAGATCACGTCGCAGGCTCAAGGCTTGGCCAAGCTTGATGAAGGTCGGGCCGAGCCGGTCCAGCGAGGCGCGGAGCCGCTGTGGAAGTGCGGAGTCGCTCGCCGGCACCCCGCTCAACCGCTCGCGCGCCGCAAGCATCAGCAGCCCAGCGGCGGCCCAACCGATCCGAATAACCCGTTCACCGATCATGGCATGCTGGCCGTGGCGGCAGCAACGTGCCCCTCTGGCAGGGCACCGCGCCATAGCTACTGCATGAGCCGAGCCGGGACGACCGGCTGCAGCCGCGCTCGTTCGACAACCGGCATGCGCTCATTGATGAGGGCGGTCGTAGGTGAAGTCGAAGGTTGCCGGCGAACCGCCGGCCCGAGTGACAACGATGCGGACAACATAGCGTGCCATCGGTGGCAAGGCGAAATATCCACCGTAGGTCACGACGCCGGCGATTGGCATCGGCGCAAGTTGCCTGGTTTGACCGACTAGACCCGCCTCGGCGACACGGGCGCTGACCGTGGCATCCGACACGCGCTGGCCGTTCGCTGCATCGAAAATGGCGACGATGAGATGAAACTCGTCGCGACCGCTCGGCTTGCCGCCATGCATCATCGTTTCCGGATAGCCCTTGATGATGGCGGCCGGGAGAAGCCCGATATACACGGTCAGGCCCTCCGCTGTCTGAACCTGCGAAGGCCCGGCCGCATGCGCCGAACAGGATGCTCCGAGCGCGAACAGCACCGCGAGCAGCGTCACCGCCAGCAACCTGAGCAACCCGTCCGTCGCGCGGCAGCGGCCGGGTCGGATCGCAGCCCGCGCAAGGCGGGTGACGGGAAGGTTGGTGTGGTCGCTGTTCATGGGGTTCTCACTCGCCTTCATGGGCGGACCTGGGAGCAGCGTTTCCAGTTCCACTGCCCAGGTCGATGTTGCCGGGATTACGGGGGATCAACTGATTGGGAAGACCAAAGGCCATCAGGATTCCGAACACGACGAACGCAGTCACGAGGAGAGCGGCGGCATCCGGGAGCGCCGTCGTATCGAACAGCAGCCCGCCAGCCGCGGACCCAGTCGCCGCTCCGAGGCTTGTTGCCGCGGTGAGCTGCCCAAGCTTGGCGCCCTGTGCGGTGTCGGCCTTGCGCGACATCCAGTACGTGAGGATCGGAGACAGGATACCCGCACTGGCGGAAACCGCCCCTACCACGGTCAGCATGGCACCAAAATTCGACGCGCGGGAACTCAAGTACAGGCCGGCGGCCAGCACCGTCAGGGCCGGGGAGATAAGCCATCGGGTGACTTCGGGCCGCAGCCAGGGCGAAAAGACGATCGCCTGGACCGCAAACATGACCAGGCTGCATTCGGTGAACATCAGCGCGATCTGATCTTGACTCAAACCGAGTTCCTGCTTGCCGCGCAGCGACAGGCCGACTTCGAAGACGCTGATACTGGCAGCAACGACGAAGGATAGTGTGAGCAGTTTGGCGATGACGCCAATGCTGCCCTCCGGCGCGGCCTTCAAGGGGCGGGGCAGTGGATCGGCGGGTACATGTTCGGGCAGCGCGGACGCAACCGCGATCATCGCCACAAGTCCGAGCAGCGAGGCGCCGGCCAGCGGCGCCGCGATCGCGCCCGCCTTTTCTGGCAGGATCAACATGCGCGAGCCGGCCCGGGCAATGAATATGCCAGCCGCGGGCCCGACCAGAAACCCGGCAACGCCCGCAAGGTTGACGAAGCTGAGTCGCCTTGCCCGCACTGCCTCGGTTGGGGCGAGATCGCCGATGCTGGCCGATGCAATCGGCGTAATCGCTGCAGCGAACAGGCCGCTGGTGAAGCGTTCAAGATAGGTGGCCGTCACACTCTCGATCAGGGAGAAGACCAGCATGCTTGCGCTGAAGCCGAGCAGTCCGACAAGCAGGAGTCTGCGGCGGCCATACCGATCCGACAACCACCCCCAGACGGGAGCGAACAGAAAAAGTCCCAGGGTATAGACGCTCGTGAGCAGGCCGGTGTTGCGCGAGATCAGAGCTGGATTGGTGCCGGGGCCGAGCAGGCGCTCGATCAGATAGGGCAGCAGCGGCAGGGTGACGCCGTACCCAATCGACACCGTGAAGGTGGCGAGCATGAGCGCGGTCACGACACCCGCCGACAGAGGTGTGCCATCGACTCGCCTCCGGGTCTTTGATGGCGTCTCGTGCAGAGGCTGAATGGTCTGCCTGCCGGCGATCAGCAGCGATGTCGGCGCGCCGGCGGCTTGGCGGTGGCCGCATCGGAGCCACTGACCACCCCGGGCAATCCTGCGGACGCACCAGCCTCGGGGGAGGAGCCGAGGTCGCCCCGAGGTCCGTCCAGTTGCCGCCTTTGTCGAGAAGCGTGGTTCATTTTCACAACTCCGTTCCGGTAGGTCGCAGGAAGTCCAGCAAGCCTGCACGACTGCGCCTGGCGGTGCGCTGTCGGAGCGGCCATCATGCCGCCTTGGCACAATGACCGCTGGAACAGTCAGGGACTGGCAGGATGCTTCGCCTGCCATTTTTGCATTTCGCGGATCTCTTTCTCCTGAGCGGAGATGATGCCGCTGGCCATGCGGCGCAGCATCGGATCCTTGCCGTACTGCAGCTCGGTGCGCGCCATGTCGATGGCACCCTGGTGGTGGGGGATCATCATGGCAACGAAGTCTCGATCGGCATCGCCGCTGACCGGTGCGCTCATCATGTTCCGCTGCATCTTCTGCATGGACTGCATCATCGCCTGCGCAGCCGGTCCATTCGCCTGTGCCGGCATCTGCCCCATGCCCTGCATACCGCCCTGACCGCCCATCATGCCCGGCTGGCCGGTTGTCCCAGGCATTGGCATGGTTTGCTCAGGCGGATTCTGCTGCTGCGCCGCGGCGGGAAGGATCGCCAGCATACTTGCGACCACCGAATTGAGCAGGTGCCGGGCCAGTCTGGACTTGTGATGAATTGCTCGCATCGACTTGTCTCCAGGTGGTACTGTCAGGAAATTCCGGCTGAATCACGCGGCACGCGATGTGCGCAGTCAACAAATGCCTCGCGATGCGCCACGCTTGGCATCCGGGGCTTCAACCGTCCGGCACTTACGTCATGTGAGCGCAACGCGCATGGCTGCCTGCTTTCCGCGGGATGCATTCGGTATAGGCGTCGCGCGATAGCGGCACCCGTCTGGCGAAACTTGGGCCGAGGGCATTCCGGATAGCGGTCAGGAACGTCGGCAGCCGCGGATAGGCCCGCGGGCGATCAGGCGATCCGTCGGGGCGGAGGAAGTGCGGGAGCGGTGTGAATCCCTGGTTTGGGCTCCGACAGGGCCGCCGGAGGCACAGAACGGCCGGCCAAGAGGGGGAGAGACGGGTCAGCCGATCCAGATGCCAGGCCCCCGGCGGAACCGGCGCACGGCGCCGCGGTGCAACAAGCCGGACCATGTACGTCATCGGAGCCACCGCATGGTGTGGCCGGACCGTGGGTCACCGACGTCGCGACCGGCCTTGCCTCGTCTGTCTTCACATGCGCGTGCCGAAGTGGGGCATGACGGATTGCAGCCAAAGTCGAGGCCTGGGCCGGCGGCATGCCGAATACGAGCGCCAACAGGAAGAGCAGTCCCGCAAGTACTTGGCTAATCATGCCTGCGGCGGCGCCCGGCATTGCCACTACCTCGTCATACGGCCGATCGTCCCGACCAGTTCCTCGACCTTGTGCCGCTGTTCGACAGAGTCGCGGGAAGCGAAGGCGTCAGCAACACAATGCGACAGATGATCTCGCAGAATCTCAGTCTCAACCTTGTGCAAGGCGGCGCGGACCGCATTGATTTGCGTCAACACATCCACGCAGTAGCGGTCGTATTCAACCATGCGCAGCAGGCCGCCGATCTGGCCCTCGATGCGGCGCAGTCGCGTGACGACGGTCTTTTTGGTTGCCGGGTGCATGTTGTCTACAAGTGTTTATATGATACCGTGCCCAGTATAGGTATCGAGCGCCAGAGCGCGCCGCAAAGGTCACATCCGCGTGGCCGGCGGCCAGGACCAGTCAGATGAGCCAGGCGAAGCAGGATCAGACGCACGCTCACCGCCGAGAGGATGGGCAGACGCCGCACGCGGCCATGAAAGCGGTGGCGACCGATCCGGTGTGTGGCATGAAGGTCGATCCCGCGCGCTCGCCACACCATCAGGAGCATGCAGGGCAGGTCTATCACTTCTGCTCGATCGGATGTCGCGCGAAGTTCATCGCCGAACCGGCCAGGTATCTGCGGCCTGGCGCCGCCGCGCCGGCGCCGGCGGCGCCGCCCGGCACGGTCTGGACCTGCCCGATGCACCCGCAGGTGCGGCAGGACCATCCGGGCAGCTGTCCGATCTGCGGCATGACGCTCGAACCGGTGGCACCCGTGGCCGAGACCGGGCCCAGCCCCGAGTTGATCGACATGTCCCGGCGGTTCTGGATCAGCCTTGTCCTGACCGTCCCCCTGACGCTGCTGGCGATGGCTGAATACGTACCCGGCCTTGACCTGCATGCCGTCATCTCCCGCCGGCAGTCGATCTGGGTGCAGTTCGTGCTAAGCAGCCCGGTCGTGCTGTGGGGTGGCTGGCCATTCTTCGTGCGTGGCTGGCAATCCGTCGTGCGCCGCAACCTGAACATGTTCACGCTGATCGCCCTTGGTGTCGGCGTCGCTTACATCTTCAGCGTGGTCGCAACCATCGCACCCGGTATCTTCCCTGCCGGTTTCCGCGCCGCGGAGGGGACGGTTCCGGCTTATTTCGAGGTGGCGGGCGTGATCACCACGCTGGTGCTGCTCGGCCAAGTGCTGGAGCTGCGTGCCCGCGAGCAGACCGGCGGTGCCATCCGCGCCCTGCTCAACCTCGCACCGAAGTTCGCCAACCGGATCGGCGCCGACGGCACCGACGAACGGATCACGCTCGATGCTGTGCAGGTGGGAGACCGTTTGCGAGTGCGCCCGGGGGAGGGCGTGCCGGTGGACGGCATCGTGCTGGAGGGACGTAGCAGCGTTGATGAGTCGATGGTGACCGGCGAGTCCATGCCGGTCACCAAGGAGTCGGGTGCGAAACTCATCGGCGGCACGGTGAACGGCACCGGAGCCTTGGTCATGCGCGCGGAAAAGGTGGGGGCGGAGACCGTGCTGGCGCGCATCGTCGCCATGGTGGCGGAGGCCCAGCGCTCCCGCGCGCCGATCCAGCGGCTGGCGGACACGGTGTCCGGCTATTTCGTGCCCGCGGTGGTGGCGATCGCGCTCATCGCCTTCGTCGTCTGGGCGGTCTGGGGACCGACGCCAGCACTGGCCAACGGTCTGCTGGCGGCCGTCGCGGTGCTGATTATCGCCTGCCCCTGTGCGCTCGGCCTCGCGACGCCGATGTCGATTCAGGTAGGTGTCGGCAAGGGCGCGACTTTCGGCGTGCTGATCCGTTCGGCGGAGGCGCTGGAACGCATGGAGAAGGTGGACACGCTGGTTGCCGACAAGACCGGCACGCTGACGCTCGGCAAGCCGCAGGTCACCCGCATCGTGCCTACCGGCGAGATTGCCGAAGACGATCTGCTGCGGCTCGCCGCCAGCCTGGAGCGGTCGAGTGAGCACCCGCTGGCGGCCGCCATCGTTGCGGCGGCGCGGGAGCGTGCGCTAGTCCTACAGGACCCACAGGACTTCCAGTCGGCGACCGGGCAGGGCGTGCGCGGTCAGGTCGGCGGGCGAAACGTGGCGCTCGGCAACCTCCACCTGATGCAGGGGGCGGGGATCGACATCGCGCCGCTCGCCGCCGAGGCGGATGCGATGCGGGCAACCGGTGCGACCGCGCTGTTCGTGGCGGTGGACGGGAAACCCGGCGGGGTCATTGCGATTGCCGACCCGATCAAGGAGACCACGCCTTCCGCCCTCGCGGCACTGCGTGCCAACGGCGTTCGCATCGTCATGTTGACCGGCGACAACCGCAAAACCGCCGAGGCGGTGGCGCGCCAGCTTCAGATCGGCGATGTCGAGGCGGACGTGCTGCCCGACCAGAAGCACGCGGTGGTGCGGCGGCTGCGCCAGCAGGGCCGCGTGGTGGCCATGGCCGGCGACGGCGTGAACGACGCGCCGGCGTTGGCGGAGGCCGATATCGGAATCGCAATGGGTACCGGCACCGAGGTCGCCATGCAGAGCGCCGGCGTGACGCTGGTGAAAGGGGATCTAAAGGGGATTGAGCGCGCCCGGCATCTCAGCCGCGCGACGATGCGCAACATCCGCGAGAACCTGTTCTTTGCCTTCATCTACAACACAATCGGCGTGCCGATTGCCGCCGGCGCGCTTTATCCGGCTCTCGGCATCCGCCTGAGTCCCATTATCGCGGCGGCTGCGATGGCGCTCAGTTCGGTTTCTGTGGTCGTCAACGCGCTGCGCCTGCGCCGCGTCCAGCTTTAATTTCACATTGCTGATTGACCTGGATCAAGGTCGCCGCCGTGAGCAAGAGCCATACGGTGGTGTGGTATTTCATACTGATCGGGACCGCGGCGTGGAGGCGCGGAGGGAGAGATGAACAGCGGTTTGCAGAGCCTGTTGTGGTTCGGCCTGATCGCGATCTTCTTCTTTCTGATGATGCGTGGCGGCTGCGGTTCGCACGTCATGGGCCACGGCCGGCACGGCACTGACGGTCAGCCGCCAGGGGCCGGTAACGGCCCGTCCCGCATGCAGACGGGCACGGCGGTCGATCCGGTCTGCGGCAGGCAGGTGGATCCGGTCTCGGCAAAGTCGTCGATCTTTCGTGGTCAGGCCTATTTCTTCTGCTCCGCGGAGCATCGCGACGCCTTCGAGGCGGATCCCGAGCGCTACATCAAACAACGGGCGGTGCCGGCATCATCCGGGGAGCAACACGCCCATGGCTGAGCGAATCCACAGGGCTTCCCGGGTGAGCCACATCAACATTCGGGCGCGCACCGCCCCACGCTTGCCCGTCATTGCGCTCGGCCTGAGCCTCGGGCTGTTCTTCGTGATCACCTTTGTTCTCTGCGTCGGCTATGACCTGGTGTTTGCGGGCCGCACGATGGCGGACATCTGGCTCCGTCTGCTGCCGGGGTTCACGTGGCTCAGCTGGAGCAGCTTTCTTCTGGGGTTGGCCGAGAGCTTTGCCTATGGCTGGTATGTCGCGCTGATCTTCGGGCCGTTGTTCAATTACTTTTCTTTGAGATTTGAAGCCTCACCAAGCGAGACATGAGCCTCAAGCGAGACATGCGCCTGCAGAAGCAGATCGCCGGCCCTGGACCAAATCCCGCAGCGTCGCATCCGGTCGGCGTGAGGCAGGTGCCATCGCGTTCCACCGTCTGCCTGAAACCGACAGGCCGGCCATGACCACCTGCCCCCCGACCTGCCACAGGCCGCGCTGCGAGCACAGCGTCCCGTTCCTCTGGCCATTCGCCGCCGCCATCGAACTCGAGGAAGCTGGGCTGAAGATGGTCGCGGACAACCTGAAGTTCGTTGCCGAGGCGGAGGCGATGGCGGCGCCGCCGCCGCCGGAATGGGCGACCGCCAACCGGGTCCTGCTCGACCTTGACACCATGCGGCTACGCGACTTCGCAGCCGGAACGACGGCCGGCGCGGCGCTTCCCGTCATCATCGACGCTCCTTATGCCGGCCACAGCTCCACCATCGCCGACTATGCCAGGGGCCAGAGCCTGGTCGAGACGCTGCAGGCATCGGGCATCGCGCGGGTGCTGGTGACCGACTGGAAGGCCGCGACCGAGCCGATGAAGGATTTCGACATCGACAAATATCTGGCTGAGATCAACGCGGTGATCGACGATCTCGGCGGTGCCGCGATCCTGGTGGGGCTGTGCCAGGGCGGCTGGATGTCGGCCATGTATGCGGCACGGTTTCCCGGCAAGGTGCGCGCGCTGGTGCTGGCCGGCTCGCCGATCGACACCCATGCCGGCAACGGCCCCCTGAAGCGTCTGGTCCGTGACCTGCCAGCGACCTTCTACACGGGGATGGTGGAGTCCGGCGGCGGCCTGATGCGCGGGCTGGCCATGCTGGCGGGTTGGAAGAACATGCATCCAGGCGAGCAATATCTCGGAAAATTCCTGGATCTGTACGAACATGTCGAAGATGAGCGCTACCTGAAGCGGACCGAGACCTTCGAGCAGTGGTACGAAAATCCGCTCGATCTGCCGGGTCGATATTATCTGCAGGCGATCGACTTGCTGTTTCGCGAGAACGAACTCGCACGGGGTCGGTTTGTGGCGCTGGGGCGCCGGATCACGCTGCGCGACGTCACCTGCCCGCTTTACCTTCTCGCCGGCGAAGCCGACGACATCACGACGAAGGAGCAGGTATTTGCGGCGGCGCGTCTGGTCGGCACGCCGGCGGGACAGATCGAGCGGCAACTGGTTCCCGGTGGCCATATCGGGTTGTTCATGGGCAGCCGCACGCTGGCCGAAAGTTGGCCGCGTATTGCCGCGTGGCTGCTGGCGAACGGAGCCGCGTGATACAAGTCAACGATTTGGGTGAACGCGCATGCCATTCACATTCAGGTCGAACGGTTCCCTTTGGAAGGCGGACGTGCGAGGAGTGGAGCAGGTGACATGATCCATGCCGACCATCCAACCGGGCGCAGCTTCTTCTCCTCGCGCGGCAATCTGGTGCTGCTCGGCTTCCTGCTGATCGGCGGCTACTTCCTGGTGACCGAACACCGCGCGCATCTTGCTCTCGCCGTCCCGTTCCTGCCCTGGCTGCTGCTGCTGGCCTGCCCGCTGATGCACCTGTTCATGCATCATGGTGACGAAGGGAGTGGGAACGGCGGTCACGGGCAGCCGCGCGATACCCCGCCCGCTCACCCGCACTGACCCGCGCAGCCACGGAGATCCGATGATGCACGGCAGCGCTGTTCCAGCCTATGGGTTATGGTCACTCGTGATCATCAACTCGGGCATCTTCATCTTCTTCGCGTTCAGCTTTTTCAAGCCGCGGACGAAGCGGGACTGGCGGTCCTTCGGCGCGTTCAGCGCCTTCCTGGTCGCCCTGTTCACCGAGATGTACGGCTTCCCGCTGACCATCTACCTTCTCTCCGGCTGGCTGCAGAGCCGCTATCCGAACGTCAACTGGTTCGCCCACGACTCCGGCCATCTGCTGGAGATGATGTTCGGCTGGAAGGCCAACCCGCATTTCGGGCCCTTCCATGTCCTCAGTTTCATCTTCATCGGCGGCGGGTTCTGGCTGATCGCCGCCGGCTGGCAGGTTCTCTACCGCGCGCAGCGGGAGCACACGCTCGCCACGACCGGCCCCTACGCCCAGGTGCGGCATCCGCAGTATGTCGGCTTCGTGCTGGTGATGTTCGGGTTCCTGCTGCAGTGGCCGACGCTGCTGACGCTCGCGATGTTCCCGGTGCTGGTGTTCATGTACGCCCATCTGGCGCGGACGGAGGAGCGCGAATCGCTCAGGGAGTTCGGCAGTGCATACGAAGCCTATATGCGCAGCGTGCCTGCCTTTCTGCCACATCTCGGCGCCCTGTTCGGCCACGGGCCGCACGAGCACGCGGGGAATCAGTGACGCTGCGGCGTTGGATCTGAAACGCGGAGAGCGGATGGATGGCGGGCCGGCGGTCGCCTGGAGGAGATGTTGAGACCGTCCGTTCCCGAGCCTCACTGCCTTGCAAAATGGAGAGACAGAATGATCCGGCTTCCTGGCTTCATACTTGGGGCAATCGCACTGACGGCGTCTGCCTCTCTGGCACTCGCGCAGACTTCGGGCGACCATGCCTCCCACCACGCGCCGGCGAACGAGCCACTGCAGACCGCGCAGGCGGAGGTCCCGATGCAGGGTCAGGGCGGCATGATGGGGCCGGGCATGATGGGCGGCATGATGCGGATGATGGAGGAGGACGCAGACGCGCAGGACAGCGGCGCCATGACGGGCGGTCGCATGGCGGGACCCGGTGCAATGGCCGGTCGCAACACGCCGATGATGCACATGATGCGCGGCATGACCGAGATGATGCTGGGCATGAACCAGATGATGCAGGGCATCCCGCCTTCCGGCAGCAGGACCGGCATGATGCCCGGCGGCTCGGTCGAGGACCGTATCGCCGGCTTGCGCGACGAACTCGGCATCACCCAGGCGCAGCTTCCGCAGTGGAACGCCTTTGCTGACGCGCTGCGGGCGCACGCGAAAGCCATGCGGGAGATGCGGACGCAGATGATGGGCCAGGGTATCGCCGCAAGCTGGCCCGACCGCATCGCGCGGCACGAGCGCAGGTTGACCGCCCATCTCGAGGCGCTGAAGGCGATGGAAGGTCCCACCCGTGCCCTGTGGGAGGCCTTCTCGGAGGAACAGCGGCGCAAGGCCGGGGAATTGATGGGCGGTCCGATGGAGCCGATGGGAATGATGGGAAGAATGTGAAGGCATCATGCACGATGGCGGCACGATGAGCGGCGGCGGCATGTGGCTCGGGATGGGGATCTGGTGGATTCTCATCCTGGTGCTGGTGGTGCTTGGCATCGCCGCGCTCGCGCGTTACCTGTTTGGTGGACGGGGCTAACGGACAAGGAGATCGGCGAGGCGTTGATCTCCTCCGTTGCAGCTTCTGCGCTTGCAGCACGGTGAAGGCGGCGTCAATCGCGGTGATCTGGCCGAGTCAGGTGTTGAGCGACACCATCGATATACCAACTTATACCAAGACGCTGTGCATTTTGCTTCTCCTCTGCTGCCAAGGCGCAAGGCGAAGGGTCGGACACTTATATTCCATGCGTGGCTGCGCGCGCTGGCTCAGCCACGCATTGATCTGGGTCAGATTCGGCCAGAAATCCGAGAGCTGTGGCCGTTCCGTTCAACATGACTCCCCGGAAACGTGCCGACAGCCTCATCCCTGATCGAGGGCAGCTACGACCGACATTTGATCATCTCAGAAACACCCTCGCCAGCAGCGGGAAAACGTCCTCTGGAGCGGCCCGTCTCCCGAATTGCGGGCTGGCTACAGCCCCGTCCCGCCATGTCCGTTGTGCAGGCAATGCGCGTGCGACTGGTCGGCCAGCACCTCGATGACGCGGCATTCCGCCACGCGGCCGTGGCTGCACGCAGCCACCATGCGCGCGAGCTCCGCTTCCAGCGCCTGCAGGCGGGCGATGCGGCTGCGCACGGCCGCCAGGTGCGAACGGGCGATCGCATCCGCCTCGGCGCAGGGCCGCTCCGGGTCGTCGGCAAGCCGCAGCAACTCGCGCACATCCTCCAGCGGAAAGCCGAGTTCGCGCGCGTGCCGGATGAAGGCAAGCCGGTCGCGATGGGCCTGGGTGTAGAGGCGATGCCCGCCCGCCGTCCGCACGGGGGCGGGCATGATTCCGTCGCGCTCGTACCAGCGGATCGTCTCGACCTTCGTGCCGGTCCGCCGGGCCAGATCGCCGATCGCATAGACCTCACCGTCCATCGTCTCGTTCCTCGCATTGTCGCCCCTGCCGGCCGTGGCGGGCTGCCGATCCAGGCGGGCACGAAAGCAGCGAAAAAGGGGCTTGAACCTATAGTTACTATAGGTGCCATGTTCCCTGCGGCAAGCAAGCAGGGCGGCAATATGTCGGAATCGGTGGAACGCGAGGATACGGCAGAAACCCGGTCGTGGCGGGTCAGCGGCATGGATTGCCCGTCCTGCGTCGCCAAGATCGAGAAGGCCGTCTCTAGGGTTGCGGGGGTCCAGGAGGTCTCGGTCAATCTGATGGCCGAAACCCTGACCGCCCGTCTCGGCACCGGCGGCGACCCGGCCCAAGTCGCTCGCGCGGTCGAGGCGCTCGGGTACGCAGTAGTGCCACAGACGCAGCCGGCGGCGGCCGTCTCCCGAACGCCTGTCCATAACCATGATCACAGCCATGATCACGGGGAAGCGGAAACGGCCGGGCATGTTCATGCCCATGGCGACGAGGACGACGTGGCCGGCGCGTCCTGGTGGCGCACCGGCAAGGCGAAGCTGGTCTGGCTGCTGGCCGGCCTCGTCGGCGCCGCGTGGCTCGGCGCGAGCCTGTTCGCGGCCGAGGCGCAATCAATCTTTGCCGCCGTCACGCTCCTGGCAGTGCTCCCCCTCGGCCGGCGCGCGTTGGCACTGGCCCGCGCCGGCAGCCCGTTCTCGATCGAGACGCTGATGTGCGTTGCCGCCCTCGGCGCCGTGATCATCGGCGCGGCGGAGGAGGCCGCCATCGTCGTGCTGCTGTTCGCCATCGGCGAGTTGCTGGAGAACGTCGCCGCCGGCCGCGCCCGGGCCGGCATCAAGGCGCTGGGCCGCCTGATGCCGCGCACCGCCCGCGTCGAGCGCGACGGCGCCGTCGCCGAGGTTTCAGCCGACGCGCTCAGGCCGGGCGATCTGGTTCAGGTCCGACCGGGCGATCGCATTCCCTGCGACGGCATGATCGTGGAAGGCCTGTCCGCGGTCGATGAAAGCCCCGTCACCGGGGAGAGCGTGCCGGTCTCGCGCGGCCCTGGCGATGCGGTGGTCGCAGCCTCCGTGAACACGGCGGCACTGCTGCGCGTGCGGGTGACGGCGGCGGCGTCGGACAATACGATCAGCCGCATCGTCCGCATGGTCGAGGAGGCGACCGCCTCCCGCGCGCCGACGCAGCGTTTCATCGAAAAATTCTCGATCTACTGGACGCCGGGTGCGATGGCGGTGTCGGCGCTGGTGATGCTGGTCCCGCCGCTGGCCTTCGGCGGCGACGGGTGGACCTGGATCTACCGCGGCCTGGCCGTGCTGCTGATTGCCTGCCCCTGCGCGCTGGTGATCTCGGTGCCGGCCGCAATGGCCTCCGGCCTGTCCGCCGGCACCCGGCGAGGCCTGCTGATCAAGGGTGGGGCGGCGCTGGAGACGATCGGCAAGGCGGTGACGGTCGCCTTCGACAAGACCGGCACGCTGACCGCCGGCCGCCCGAACGTGACAGATATCCTGCCAATGCCCGGCACGGATAAGGCAACGCTGCTGCGCGCGGCTGCCGGCGTGGAGACCGGCTCCGCCCACCCACTCGCGCGCGCGGTGCTGGACGCAGCTGCGGTGCGCGGCATCCAGGCGCCATCAGCGACCGACGCAGGGGCCATTCCCGGCAAAGCCGCGACCGCGATCGTCGGAGGGCGGCTTGTGGTGGTCGGCAGCCCGAGCTACGCGCGGGAACAAGGCATTCCCCTGCCGATGGCGGACGACATCAGCGCCCTTGAAGCGGCCGGCAAGACGCTGGTGGTCGTGCTCGCGGACGGGCAACCTCTCGGCGCGCTGGCCTTGCGCGACGAGCCGCGCGAGGACGCAACCAACGCCGCTGCAGCGCTCAGGGCGATGGGGCTGCGAAGCGTGATGCTGACCGGCGACAACGAGCGTACCGGCCGCGCGATCGCCGCCAGCCTCGGCATGGAGGTGCGCGCGCATCTCCTGCCCGAGCAGAAGCTGCGCGAGATCGAGGCGCTGAAGGCACGCGGCCCCGTCGTGATGGTCGGCGACGGCATCAACGACGCCCCGGCGCTCGCCGCAGCGTCCGTCGGGGTCGCCATGGGCGGCGGCACGGCAGTGGCGCTGGAGACAGCGGACGCGGCCCTGCTGCACGAGCGCGTCTCGGGGATCGCGGAACTGATCGCGCTCTCGCGCACCACGCTGGCCAACGTTAAGCAGAACGTCGCGATCGCGATCGGGCTGAAGCTGGTGTTCCTGGCGACTACCCTGCTGGGGGTCACCGGGCTGTGGATGGCGATCCTCGCCGATACCGGTGCCACGGTGCTGGTCACCATCAACGCACTCCGCCTGCTGCGCTGGCATGGCCGGCTGACCGGCATGCCACCACGGCCAGGCACGCGCGGAGAAACGCCCGTGCCGGCATGGCAACGGGTCTGGCGGGGAGCAACCCTATGAGCAATACCACTTCAACCCATGCCGCCGACACCCCGGCCGACATGCTCTGCCCGCGTTGCCGCGTGGACCTCGTGATGAGCGAACGCCAGGGCATCGAGATCGACTACTGCCCGAAGTGCCGCGGCGTGTGGCTGGATCGCGGGGAGTTGGACAAGATCATCGAGCGCAATGCCCAGTACTCGGCGGCCCCACCCGCTGCGCCACAGGATGCGCCAACGAGCCCCACGGCTCAGAGTCCCTGGGTTGCCCCGAACGCGCCGCCACCCGGATACCCGTCGGCGGCTCCGGGACCGGGCTACGACCCATACTATCAGGGCGGACATGGTGGCGGCCATCACGGCGGCCGTCACGGGGGCCACAACTCGTTCCTAGGCCGGCTGTTCGGGTGATCGGGACGTGAGCAGCATGCCGGAGCCGGAGTCCCGCCGGCTGTTGGCTCCTCCTGCAAACCGCGGAATCAGACGACTGGAGCGATTCCTGGAAGTGATCCTGTTCGCCGGCCGCTGGCTGCTCGCCCCCGTCTATGTCGGTCTTCTGGTCACGCTCGGCATGATCACGGTCAAGTTCGTGCAGGAGCTAATCAACACGCTGCCTGGCCTGCTCGCCATGAAGGATGGCGAAATGGCCATGTTCGCCCTGAGCCTGGTGGACCTGGCGCTGCTGGGCAATCTCCTGCTGATGGTCACTTTTGTCGGTTACGAGAACTTCGTCTCGAAGCTCCACATCACAGAGCACGAGGACCGGCCCGGCTGGATGGGCCTCGTGGATTTCGGCGGCCTCAAGCTGAAGCTGCTCAGCTCGATCGTCGCGATCTCGGCCATCCATCTCCTGCGGACGTTCCTGAATTTGCGCGAAGTCCCGAAAGACGACGTGGCCTGGCAGCTCGCCATCCATCTCGGCTTCGTCGTCTCCGGCCTGCTGCTCGCCTGGATGGACCGGCTCAGCGGATCGGCCCACGTGACGGCGCGGCCTGACTGAACTTGGCCACGGTGGACAAGGGGGGCGGCACGAACGGAGATCGCCTTGGCGACCCGGATGAGACAGTTGAGCGCATTGATGCTGATGCCGATGGCAACTCGGCCCACCGGGTAAGCTGAACTCGAGCACGAGGCCCAACCACCGTCTGTGCAGTTCTTGGTCGTCGGTTGTTGTACGGTGACGACACAGTTCATTGAGATGGGTCAAGGCATATTGGCGTCTGAATGTCGTCAATCCGACTCCGACAAAAGACTGAATGGATTGCAGATCGCGAGCGACTTCGATGCGGCGAGCGGTGTGACCGCGAGCGGCGTGACCCCAGATTAAGCGCTGAGTGGTGCCCACATGGTTATGAACACAGGAATACTCCCCCACCAGGACGTGGAGATCGGACCCGACCACGTTACGTCGCTTCACTCCGGCGACGACGTGGTGCATGTGACCGGGCCTGGCACGGTCATCCAGACCGGCGGCTCGCACACGATCGTCTCCGACCATGGCCCGATGACGGTCAACGCAACAGGTGGCAACAGCGTAATCTTCGGCAGCAGGGACGGCGACCTGATCAACGAAGGTCCGTCATGCGTGTTCGTCGGTGCCGCAAACGGCGGTGTGTCAACGATCAACGCCAGCCCCGGCGGCAGCGACACGATCTTTGCCGGGAACGGCGTTGTCTATCACGGTGAACGCGGCGACCATTCGCTCTTCATCGGCGGCAACGGCGCCGCCACGGTCAACTCGGCGGCAAATCAGACGCTGTTCGCCGGCACCGGCGGCGGCATTTATACGGCCGGGTCGAATCAGTTCTTCTTCGCTGGCGCCGGCGGCGCCGACACCGTCATCGGCAACGCAGCCAGTTCAACCCTCTGGACTCATGACCGCGAGAGACTAACCCTTATGACGGGGTCGGCCGGCGGGCCGGGCGCGCACATCGTGGCTTTCGGGGACCAAGATAACATCGACATGATGCATGGCAGCGGCCATGACAGCGTGATCCTGTGGAGTGCTCAGATCGCCTCGGGCGGCGTTGCCTATGGCTTCACCGGCAACACCACACTGACTGCCTCCACTACAGGCGGTGACTTGTTCGCGTTGTTCTCCGGCTCGCAGTTCGGCATGCCGTCCAATGGTCCACACACCATTACGATCGCCAACTGGCAGCCCAGCGACATTCTGGACCTGAGTTTCGCGCAGGACCACGCCGGGAACTTCCTCGCGGGATACTCGGCTGCCGACGCCGCCTCCGCACAGGCACAGCTCGCGGCGGGTAACTCCTTCACCTTGTCCGATGACACCACCGTGACGTTCGAAGGCGCCAAGCCGACGACCATCCTGCACGTTTGACTGCCCCGCTACGCCGTGTAAGCGCCGTAGTCAAAATCCGGGATCAAAAATCCTGCGAATACGCCCGCCCACACCGCCACGTCATATCAGTCTCCGGTCCACCGCATCGGATGTCTACGAATCACACCTCGCGCGCGCCGGAGGCCCCCTCGCGATCCCAGTCACGCGGAGGACGCTCAAGGCTATCAAGCTACGGCCGACACACAAAAATCGCTGTGACAAGTCCTGGTTTGAGAAGTCCCTGATCGTTGAAGGGGAATTGCCACTTCGCATTGGCTGCGCACGCGCGATAACATCTTTCTGATCGGCAAGATGTCCGGCGTGAAGTAGGCTGCTCCGTGTGCCTCAAAGTTGCCACAGAGCCGGTCGTTCTCCCGCAATCCCATTCCTCGTTGCGGCATTGGCGCTGCTCAGAGGATCCGTGCCGCAGGTTGGCAGCCTCTCGGACCGAACCATCTACAAACGCAGGTCGGCTCGAGTGGGTGGGCGCGCGCAAAGCACCCCTGTCTCGGGGGCTCGCGTCCCTGGCGCAGGAGAACTCATGGATCTCGTCAGCGCACTGCACAGCGTCCGGACGCGCCTGGGACGGAACGTCAGGGCCACCCGGATCGAGGCAGGCCTGACGCAAGAGGAGCTGGCGCTGCGGAGTGGTGTCGCACCCGCCCTGCTGGTCCAGCTGGAGAACGGTTGCGGCAATCCTGACTTCACCATGCTTGCTGCACTGGCGAAGGCAGTCGGACGCGAGGCCTTCGAGTTGCTGGATGCCTGACACCCGTCCTTGCCCGTGCCCTCCGGGCTGGGATGCGCGTCTGATGGCCCAAGGCCAATTTTTTTCCTTCCCGCACACGGTTTGCGCGTACAATGACGTGACGGCATCCGGGCCAGGGATTCCCCTGGCCCGGCGCTGTTGAATCGTGCGTGAGCGGCTTACGTCGCCGGATCAAGGGGGGAGGTTCATTCGGGCATGTCCAGGCAGCCGTCTGCCCACGGTGGAGGGCGCAAGAATGCCCCCGTCGCCGAGTTCGCCGATGGTGCCGCCGACCAGCTGCGGATGGCATTCGGACAGAATTTCCGCCACGCCCGGGAACGCGCCGGCCTCACGCAAGGGGACATCGAGGCGCACACGGGCATCAAGCAACACTATGTCTCCCAGATCGAGAGCGGCAAACGGAACCTGACGCTCGACACCATGACCGCGCTTGCGCTCGCCGTTGGCAAGGATGTGCGCACGTTGCTTAAACCCGCCCCTCCACCTCCGAAGCAGAAATAGGCCCGCAATCGAGCGCATCAAAGGGCTTGCATTTTATACAATATAGTGACTAGGCTGCAAGCCAGTCAGCCGGCGCTGGCAGGTGCATGCGAATGGTTATGACGGACGAGAGCAGACTCTCGACGCGCGAGGAGCAGGCGCGGCGTCTCGCCGAAACGATGAAACGCCAGTTGGGCGCGTTCTGCGGCTTGCTCGCCGAGCCCGACCTGGTCGAGCTGATGCTGAATGCCGACGGCACGATCTGGGCCGACCGGCTCGGCCAGGGCATGAGTCCCGCCGGAAGCTTGCCGGCGGCATCGGCGGAGTCCTTCATCGGCACGGTGGCCTCGACGCTGCGCAGCACCGTCACCCGCGACAACCCGATCCTGGAATGCGAGCTGCCCGCCGAGCCGCCGTTCGACGGATCGCGCTTCGAGGCGCTCATCCCGCCGATCGTCACCGCACCGGTATTCACCGTCCGGCGCAAGGCCTCGGCGGTGTTCCGGCTCGCCGAGTATGAACGCCAGGGCATCATGTCGGCGCGGCAGCGGGCTGCGATCGAGGCCGCGGTCGCCGAGCGGCGGAACATCCTGGTTGTCGGCGGCACCGGCACCGGCAAGACCACGCTGACCAATGCCATCATCGAGCACATGGTGCAGGCCGCGCCGCAGCACCGTCTCGTCATCATCGAGGACACCAGCGAGCTGCAATGCACCGCCCGGAACGCGGTGATGATGCGGTCAACCGACACGGTGGGCATGCAGCGCCTGCTGAAGGCGACCATGCGACTGCGCCCCGACCGCATCATCGTGGGCGAGGTGCGCGGCGGCGAGGCGCTGTCACTGCTCAAGGCCTGGAACACCGGGCACCCCGGCGGCGTCTGCACCGTCCACGCCAACCACGCGCGGGCCGGGCTGCAACGGGTCGAGCAACTGATCGCCGAGGTCAGCCAGACGCCGATGCGGCCGCTGATTGCGGAGGCGGTTAACCTGATCGTCTCCATCGTCAAGACCGATTCCCCACCTGGACGCCGGATCGACGAGGCGGTCGCCGTCACCGGATTCCGGGACGGTGCCTACCAGTTTGCCAACGCGGAGTGAGTCCTGTGTCCTTGCCGACCTTTTCCCTGCGGCAGTCATGGTTACCGCTGCTGCTGTTCGCCCTGGCGGTGGCGATCGCCGCCCACCCGCTGACCGCGCACGCGGCGACCGCCGGCGGCGGTGCCCTGCCCTGGGATACGCCGCTGACCATGCTGCGCAACGACATCACCGGGCCAGTCGCCTTCACCATTTCGTTGCTTGCCATGGTCGCCTGCGGCGCGGCGTTGGTGTTCGGTGGCGAGATCAACGAGTTCGTCCGCCGTATCATCATGCTGGTCCTGGTCTGCGCCTTCATCGTCGGCGTGACCAACCTCGCCTCGGCACTCGGTATCGCCGGAGCTGTGGTGTGAGCCTGCGCCGGCTTCCCTTCCACCGCGTCCTACATCGTACGCCCTCGTTCCTGGGGGCGGAGCGGGAGCCAGCGCTGATGGCGGCGATCGTGGCCGGCGGCCTCGCCGTCTCCGGCATGAACGCCGTCTCCTTCGTGGTCGCCGGGGCGCTGTGGCTGGCCGCCCTTCCCGCCCTGCGCTGGATGGCCAAAGCCGACCGGCAGATGACCAAGGTCTACCTCCGCCACCTCCGCTACCGCGGTTACTACCCGGCTCGGTCGCGGCCCTGGCGGGAGGCGTAGGGCTCATGTTGGCGCTGAAGACGTTCCGCGATACCGCGGCCGGGCTGCCCGACCTACTGAACTGGAGCCACCTGGTCGACAGCGGCATCGTGCTCTGCAAGGACGGCTCACTGCTCGCCGGCTGGTTCTACCGCGCCCCGGACATCGCCAGTTCCACCGACGCCGAGCGCAACTGGCTGTCGGGCCGGGTGAACGCCGCCTTGGCGCGGCTCGGCGCCGGCTGGGCGTCCTGGGTAGACGCCGTGCGTCTGCCGTCGGTCAGCTACCCGGCGCCAGAGCGGTCCCATTTCCCCGATGCGGTGTCGCGGCTGGTGGATGCCGAACGCCGGACGCAGTTCCTGCGGGAAGGCACGCACTACGAGGGCGAATACGCCCTCATCGTCCAGTTCACCCCACCGCTGCGCCGCAAGAGCAAGGTCGCGGACCTCATCTACGATGACGATCCTGCCGAGGCGACCAGCCCGGCCAGCCGGATCCTGGAGCAATTCAGGAAGGCGCTGGCCGACCTCGAGGACGCGATCGGTGACGCCGTCCATCTGCGCCGGATGACCAGCTACACGCATCACTGTGCCGCTGGCCGGGCGCATCTGCGCGACCACTTGGTGAACTACCTGCACTTCGCGCTGACCGGCGAGGAGGTCGCGCTCAACATCCCGCCGGCCGGCGCCTATCTGGATGCCGTCATCGGCGGGCGCGAGTTGTGGCCCGGCGATACGCCGCGGTTGGGCAGCGCGCTGGAGGGCCGGTTCATCTGCTGTGTGGCCATCGAGGGTTTCCCGCAGGAGTCGTTTCCCGGAATCCTCGACGCGTTGGACCATCTGGCGATCCCGTTCCGCTGGTCCACCCGTATGATCTACCTGGACCAGCACGAAACGCTCGCGGAGCTGCGCAAATTCCGCCGCAAGTGGAAGCAGCAGGTGCGCGGCTTCTGGACCCAGGTGTTCAAAACCCAAGGCGGCTCGGTGAACGAGGATGCGTTGCTGATGGCGAGTCAGGCCGATGCCGCCATTGCGGAGGCCAGCTCGGCGCTCGTCGCCTTCGGCTACTACACCCCGGTCATCGTCCTGATGGACCGCGACCGGGCGGCGCTGATCGAGAACGCGCACCTCGTCGTCAGGGAGATCATGCGCGAAGGCTTTTCCGCCCGCATCGAGACGGTGAACACGACCGAGGCCTGGCTCGGCAGCCTGCCCGGGCACACGGTGCCGAATGTCCGCCGGCCGATGATCCACACCGGCAACCTGGCCGACCTGCTGCCGCTGGCGGGGGTCTGGACAGGGCGCGAGGATAATCCGTGCCCCTTTTACCCTGCCGGCTCGCCGCCGCTGCTGCACGCGGCCACGGCTGGCGGGACGCCGTTCCGGATCAGCCTGCATGTCGGTGATGTCGGGCACAGCCTGATTTTCGGACCCACCGGAGCCGGCAAGTCGGTGCTGCTGTGCATGATCGCGCTGCAGGCCCTGCGCTACCCGAGTGCGACCATCTGCGCCTTCGACAAGGGCCGGTCGATGTGGGCGACGGTGCGGGCCTGCGGCGGCCGCCACTACGACGTAGCCGGCGAGGGCGCCGGTCCCGCCTTCTGCCCACTCTCCATCCTGGAGACCGAGGCGGATTTCGCCTGGGCCGAGGACTGGGTCGCCACCTGCTTCGAGTTACAGGCCGGCCGACCGCCCCAGCCGCACGAGCGCGAGGCCATCCATCGCGCCATGACGCTGCTGCGGGAGGCGAACGACCGCACGCTGACGCATTTCGTGGCGCAGGTGCAGGACGAGGCGATCCGGGCGGCGCTGCGCACCTACACGTTGGAAGGCACGCTTGGCCGGCTGCTGGATGCGGAAGCCGACGGACTGACCGAAGCACCGTTCCTGGTCTTCGAGATCGAGGACCTGATGGCGATGGGGGAGCGGACCCTGATCCCGGTGCTGCTCTACCTGTTCCGCCGCTTCGAGCGGTCGCTGAAGGGCCAGCCAGCCTATCTGCTGCTCGATGAGGCCTGGGTGATGCTGGGGCACCCAGTGTTCCGGGCAAAAATCCGCGAATGGCTGAAGGTGCTGCGCAAGGCCAACTGCGCCGTGGTGTTAGCAACGCAATCCCTCTCGGATGCGGCCCGCTCCGGCATCCTGGATGTGCTGATCGAGTCCTGCCCGACCAAGATTTTCCTGCCGAATGAGGAGGCGGCTACGGCGGGAACGCCGGAGCACCCCGGGCCGCGCGACCTGTACGCCGCGATGGGCCTGAACGACACGCAGATCGAGATCATCCGCACCGCTACCAAGAAGCGGCACTACTACCTGGTTTCGCCGGAGGGACGGCGGCTGTTCGATCTCGGCCTCGGGCCGGTCGCGCTGGAGCTATGGCCGAACCTGGGTGATGGCGGCCTGAGGAAGGTGGCGTATCGAGGCGGGTGACGAGCCTGCCAGAACCTCCCGAAGGAGCGATACGCC
>JAJZVE010000343.1 GCA_021845835.1 Pseudomonadota bacterium
CGTGCCGGCGTTCCAGGCGGCGGCAGCGATCGGCGGGCCGTCGATGCTGCCCTGCTTTTTGCCCGCGGCATCGGTCACGGTGAAGCCGGGCGTCACCTGGCTGCCGTGCAGTTCGGCGGTGAGGTCGAGCCGCCAGTCGCCGCGCTGCGCCGGCCCGGCCACCGCCGGCACCTCGCGCGCCACCAGCGCCGCCGTCACCGCGTCGGCGTAGGTCCTGGCCGCGGCATCGGGCAGCAGCGCGTTGGCCGGCGCCGGCGCCGGCACCGCGAGCCGTGCCGGCGGCGGCTGCAGCAGTTTCTGCGCGGTCGCACCCGGCTTGCCCGCGAACGGCCGCGGCAGGTCGCCGCAGCCGGCCAGCAGCGCCAGCGCCGCCAGCGGCATGGCCCGGATCGCCCTCACAGCACAACCACGGAAATCTGGTGGCCGATCGGCCCGCCGCCCGCCAGCGTGCGCCGCCGGTGGCTGAAGAACCGTGCCGGGTCGGCGGCGGTGTCGGCCGCGACGCGCGCCACCTCGGGCACCCCCGCCGCCGCCAGCCGCGCCGCGCAGTAGCCGGCGAGGTCGAACTGCCAGTGCCCCGGCCGGCCGTCGCGGAAGAACCGCGCATCCGCCACCGCGTCGCGCAGATCGGCGGCGACCTCGTAGGAGTCCTGGCCGATGCACGGCCCGATCGCCGCCGCGATCCGCTCCGCCCGCGCGCCCAGTGCCGCCATCGCCGCCACCGTTGCCTCCAGCACGCCGGCGACGGCGCCGCGCCAGCCGGCATGGGCGGCGCCGATCACGCCCGCCGCCGCGTCGGCGAACAGCACCGGCGCGCAATCGGCGGTGACGATGCCGAGCGCCACGCCCGGCCGGTCCGTCACCATCGCGTCGGCCCGCGGCCCTGCGCCCACCGGCCAGGGATCGGCCACCGCCGCCACGGTCGCGCCATGCACCTGCAGCAGCCCGACCAGCCGCTCCGGCGCCGCCCCCAGCGCCCGTGCCGCCCGCGCCCGGTTCTCCAGCACCGCGTCGCGCCGGTCCTGGCCGGAGAGCGAGCAGTTGAGGCTGGCATACGGCCCTTCGGACACGCCGCCGCGGCGGGTGAAGAAGCCGTGGCGGACCGGCAGGGCGGCGGTCAGCGCGTCGGTCATGCGGCGAATCCGGCGGGGGTGGGCAGGGCGGGATGGGTGATCGCGAGCACCTTGAACAGTTTGCCCATATGTTCCGGCGCCGCCAGCCGCTGCGCCGCTGCCATCAGCGCCGCCGCGCGCGCCGGGTTGGCGCGGGCCAGTTGCGCGCTGCGCTGATAGAGGCCGAGCCGGGTCAGGAACACCCCCTGCGCCACCGGCCCGAACGTGGCCGCTCCAGCCGCACGGGCGGCGGCGGCGGCGGCGGCGAAATCGACATGGGCGGTCAGGTCGGCCGCCCCCGGCGCGGCCAGCGGATCGGCCGGCCGCCCGTCGCGCACCGCCTGCAGACTGTCGCCCGGCGCGCTTTCCGCCGGCCCGTAATCGATGAACAGCGCCGCGCCGCCATCGCGCGCCAGCCGCGTGCCGAGATGGGCGGCCAGCGCCCGCGCCGGTTCGCAGATTTCGACGACGCTCCCTTCCTGCACCCTCTCCGCCCCCTGGGGGCGGAGAGGGTGGGGGTGAGGTGGGGTGCGGCGGTGACGCAGCGGCGGAAGATCGTGATCCGCTGCGGAGTCCCCCCCCTCACCCCAGCCCTCTCCGCCCCCAGGGGCGGAGAGGGAGCCAGGCACCTCGACGAACGCGCCGCCGGCCACGAACCGCTCCGTCCAGCCCGCGCCGCGGCGCACGAACTGGCGGATCGGCAGCGCATCGAGGAATTCGTTGGCGAGCAGCAGCAGCGGCCCGTCCGGCACCTCCTCCACCCGCGCGTGCCACGCCGCCGCCGTCAGCCGCGTCGCGGCGAGCGCGCGCAGGCGTGGCGAGGTCTCCACCAGATGCAGCCGCAGCGCCCGCGCGAACGCCGGCGCGGTGCGGCGGATGGCGCGCAGCGCGTCGGTCATCAGCGTGCCGCGCCCCGGCCCGGCCTCGGCCAGGATCACCGGGTCCGGCGCGCCCATTGCCTGCCACGTCACCGCCGCCCAGGCGCCGAGCAGCTCGCCCACCGCCTGGCTGATCTCCGGCGCGGTGGTGAAGTCGGCGAACGGGTCGTGCTGCGCGTAGTAGGCGGCGTTGGCGCGCGCCATGAAGACGTCCAGCCGCTCCATCACGCCGCCGCCGGCGCGCTCACCGGCCGGGCGCGCAGCATCAGCACGAGGCCGGCGATGAACATCGGCAGCGACAGCAACTGCCCCATCGTCGCGCCGGCGAACAGGAAGCCCAGGAACGGATCGGGCTGGCGGAACAGCTCGCCGATGCTGCGCGCGACCGCGTAGCCGCACAGGAACGCGCCGGTGAGCCAGCCATAGCGCGCCCGCAGCCGCTGCGAGCGTGCCAGCAGCAGCATCACGCCGAACAGCACCACGCCTTCCAGCAGCGCCTGATAAAGCTGGCTCGGATGCCGCGGTTCCGGGCCGGCATTGGGGAAGATCATCGCCCAGGGCAGCCAGTCCGGCGCCGGGCGGCCCCACAGCTCGCCGTTGACGAAATTGGCGAGGCGGCCGAGGAACAGCCCGATCGGCGCCGCCACCGCGATGCGGTCGGCGAAGCCGAGGATCGCGATGCGCTGCTGGCGGCAGAACAGCAGGATCGCCGCCGCGACCCCCAGCATGCCGCCGTGGAACGACATGCCGCCGCTCCACACCTGCAGGATCTCCAGCGGATGCGCCAGGAACCGGCTCGGCTGGTAGAACAGCACGTAGCCGAGCCGCCCGCCGAGTACCACGCCCAGCGTCGCCCAGGTGAGGAAGTCGCTCACCTGCTGCGGCAGCGCCACCGCCGGCCGGCGCTGCACCAGCCGTTGCACCAGCCACATGCCGACGAGCAGCCCGGCGATATAGGCGAGCGCATACCAGCGGATCGCGAACGGCCCGAGGCGGACCAGCACCGGATCGAATTGCGGGAACAGCAGGACGGGCAGCATCAGCGATACCGGTCGGGCTGCGCCAGGTAATCGCGCACGTAGCGGCTGATGCCTTCTTCCAGCGGCGTGAACCGGCCCGGATAGCCGGCCGCGCGCAGCCGCTCCATCGGCGCTTCGGTGAAGCTCTGGTACTGGCCGTGCAGCGCCGCCGGCATGTCGATGAACGCCACCCGCCGCGCCACCCCGGCCGCGTCGCACACGGCATGCGCGAGGTCCAGATAGCTGCGCGCCGTGCCGGTGCCGAGATTGAACAGGCCGGACACCGCCGGCGTGTCGAGCAGCCAGAGCATGACGTCCACGGTATCATCGACCCAGATGAAATCCCGCTGCTGCTGCCCGTCGGCCACGTCCGGCCGGTCGGAGCGGAACAGGCGCGGCGCGCCGCCCGCCGCCACCTCGTCGTACTTGACCTTCACCACCGAGATCATCGGCCCCTTGTGGTACTCGTTCGGGCCATAGACGTTGAAGAACTTCAGCCCTGCCCATTGCGGCGGGCGCGGCCCGCCGGCGGCGAGCAGGCGGGCGACCGCACAGTCGAAGGCGTGCTTGCTCCAGCCGTAGAGATTGAGCGGGCGCAGCCGCGCCAGGGCGTCCAGCCCGTCGGTGAACCCCGCCGAGCCGTCGCCGTAGGTCGCCGCCGAGGAGGCATAGACCAGCCGCACGCCGCGTCCCGCGCACCAGTGCCAGAGGCGCAGCGGCAACTCGACGTTGGTGGCCCATGCCTTGTCGCCGTCGGACGTTGTGGTGTCGCTGACGGCGCCGAGATGGAACACCATTTCCAGCGGCGGATTGCGGGCGAGGAAATCGTCCAGTTCCTCCGGCGGCAGCAGGCGGGCCGGCGGATGGTGCGCGAGGTTGCGCCACTTGCCCGCGCTGCCCAGCCGGTCCACCACGACCGTGTCCAGGCCGCGCTGCCGCAACGCGGCGTGCAGAATCGACCCGATGAAGCCGGCGCCGCCCGTGACCAGGATCATGGCGGCACGGTATAGGGGGCGGCGCCGGCGCACGGAAGCCGGCGCGATGGGCAGGAGGCTTGCATGGCAGAACGGCCACGGTTCTTCGACGATCTCGCGGGGGTGGCCGGCGGAGCGCTCTCGGCGCTGGCGGGCCTGCGCGAGGAAGCCGGGTCGCTGGTCCACAGCCGGCTGGAGGAAGCGGTACGGGCGCTCAACCTGGTGCGGCGCGAGGAGTTCGACGCGGTGCAGGATCTCGCCGCCAACGCCCGCGCCGGGCAGGAGGCGGCGGAGGCGAAGCTCGCCGCCGCGCTCGCGCGCATCGAGGCGCTGGAGGCGCGCGTGGCGGCGCTGGAACCCAGGCCGCCGGTCGGCGGCGCGCCGGGGATGATCGCGTAAGCGTCGATTCTTATTGCAATGCAGCATAAGATAGCGTGTTAAGACTGCGTGTTTCCGCGGCGTCGCTCTTGCGGCGCGGAAACATCGGCCGGTAGGCTAACGATCGTGGGGCGCGGATGCCCGGCTCCGCGGAACGTGAGCAGGGCGCCTTCCGTCCGGCCTTCCTCTTGTTGGGAGACCTCGCATGTCAGCCCTCATCAGCAGCAGCACGGAGCGAGCCGCCAACCCGCTGGACATCGTGGAGCAGATCGTCAGCGCCAACGACTGGGCCTTCGACCGCCGCAGCGAATCGGAAATGGCCGCCGAGGCGCCGGGGAAGTGGTGCGACTACGGCCTGTATTTCAGTTGGTCCACCGAGATCTCGGCGATGCACTTCACCTGCACCTTCGACCTGAAAGTGCCGGAGAAGCGCCGGCCGGCGCTGTACGAACTGCTGGCGCTGGCCAACGAGCGGCTGTGGATCGGTCATTTCGGCATGGACAGCGACGACGGCATGCCGCTGTTCCGCCACTCCGTGCTGTTGCGTGGCGCCCGCGGCGCCTCGGCGGAGAGCGTCGAGGACATGGTGGACATCGCCATCACCGAATGCGAGCGCTTCTTTCCGGCCTTCCAGTTCGTGCTGTGGGGCGGCAAGACCCCGGCCGAGGCGATGCAGGCCGCCATGCTCGAATGCGTCGGCGAGGCGTGAGCCGGCCGTGAGCGCCATCCTTCCGCCCGTCCTGCTGGTCGGCTTCGGCAAGATGGGTGGGGCGATGCTGGCCGGCTGGCGGGAACAGGGGCTGGCGCCCTCCGTCGCCGTCGATCCGGTCCGGCCGGCGTTGCCCGGCACCGAGGTGACGGTGCTGGCCGACGCCGCCGCGATCCCGCCGCAGTTTGCGCCCGCCGCGGTGGTGCTCGCGGTCAAGCCGCAGAACGCCGCGGCCACCCTGCCCGCGTATGCGCGCTTCGCCGGAAGCGCGGTGTTCCTCTCCATCATGGCCGGGCGCAGCATCGCCGGCATGCGCGACCTGCTCGGCGGCGCCGCCGCGATCGTGCGCGCCATGCCCAACACGCCCGCCGCGATCCGCCAGGGCGTCACCGTCGCCTGCGCCGGGCCGGACGTCAGCGAGGCCCAGCGGGCGCTGTGCGACCGGCTGCTCGCTGCCATCGGCGCCGTCGCCTGGGTCGCGGACGAGGCGCTGCTCGACCCGGTGACGGCGGTGTCCGGCGGCGGCCCGGCCTATGTGTTCCTGCTCGCCGAACTGCTGGAGCGGGCGGCGA
>JAJZVE010000344.1:0-4374 GCA_021845835.1 Pseudomonadota bacterium
CGGCGCTGATCCAGGTCAAGGCACAGCTGCGGACACACGGAACAGTTTACCTTCATGCCGAACGTGATCGCCGTCAAACGGGCGCCGGATCTGATGCTAAGGCCAGCGAACTGTGAGCGGTTGCAGGGCGGGAGTTTACCCGGCCCCGATCGCCGGTCGGCCGCAGGAATCCGGCCCTGATCGGCGATGTCCGGCACCCAGCATCAGGTCCCCCATCGTGCCGTGATCACGCTTTGCGTGATGATGGGCAACCTGATGCAATCGCTCGATGCGTCCATCGCCAACGTGTCGCTGCCGTATATGCAGGGCACGCTGTCCACCAGTGCCGACGAGATCACCTGGGTGCTCACCTCCTATGTCATCGCCGCGGCGATCATGACCGCCCCCGTGGGATGGCTGGCGGTGCGCTTCGGGCGGAAGAACCTGCACATCGCCTGCATGACCGGGTTTGTCGTCGCCTCCATGCTGTGCGGTGCCGCCGACACGCTGCCGCAGATGGTGTACTTCCGCCTCCTGCAAGGCGTCTGCGGCGCCGCGCTGGTGCCGCTGAGCCAGGCCACCATGCTGGACATCTACCCGTTCGAGCGCCGCGCCCAGGCGATGGCGATCTTCGGCATGGGGGTCATGGTGGGACCGATCATCGGCCCGACGCTCGGCGGCTATCTGACCGAGGTGTACAACTGGCGCTACGTGTTCTATGTCAACCTGCCGTTCGGCGTCATGGCGGTGACCGGCCTGCTGATGTTCATGCCGAAGTCCGCGCCGCGCGCCGAACTGAAGTTCGACTGGACCGGCTTTGCCGTGCTGGCGATCGGCGTCGGTGCGCTGCAATTGATGCTGGACCGCGGTCAGAAGCTGGACTGGTTTTCGTCGCGCGAGATCATCGTCGAGGCGCTGCTGGCGGGCCTCGGCCTCTACCTGTTCATCGTGCATATGCTGACGGCCGAGCGGCCGTTCCTGCCGCCTGCCCTGTTCGGGGACCGCAACTTCGTCGCCAGCGTGACGATGGTGTTCCTCACGGCCACGGTGATGCTGGCAAGCTCGGCACTGATGGCGCCGTACCTGGAGACCCTGGCCGGGTATCCGGTTGAAACCGCCGGCTGGCTGATGGCGCCGCGCGGCATCGGCGTCGCGGTCGGCATGCAGGTGGCAAGCCAGCTCTCAAACCGGGTGGACCACCGCAAGATCATGGCGGCGGGGCTGCTGGTGCTCGGTGCCGCGTTCTACCAGATGAGCTACTGGACGCCCGACGTGTCGCAACAGCGGATGATGGTGACGCTGCTGCTTCAGGGCTTCGGCATCGGTTTCGTGTTCAATCCGATGACGGTGATCGCCTTCACCACGCTGCCGGCGGCGTTGCGTGGCCATGCGACGTCGTTGCAGGCGCTGTTCCGCAGCCTCGGTCAGGCGGTGGGCATTTCGGTGACCTCGCTGATCCTGGTGCGCAATACGCAGGTATCGCATGCCGGCATCGCCGCGGGCATCACGCCGTTCGATCGGGTGTTGCAGGTGGGCGACGCGGCGTCGCGTCTGCTGGATCCGGCGACGCGGCAAGGTGCGGCGGTGCTCGACCGGATGATCAACCAGCAGGCGCAGATCATCGCCTACAACAACGACTTCCGTCTGATGGCGCTGGTCGTCCTGCCGTCGCTGTTGCTGCTGCTGGTGATGCGGCGCCACGAGCGGCCGGCGGCTGCCGCGTAGGCAGGCTCGCGGGATACCCAAGGGTCCTGCTGGCGTGCGCATGGTGCCGGGGGCGGAATCGCGTTTCCCGGCTAAGCTATTCAAAAAGCCGAGGACGCAGCGCAGGGTGCGCAGCCGATCGAACCGGCGCTCGCAAGCCGCACGGGAACGCCTGATGAGATCATGCGAGTTGCGCACAAGCAGGGCCGCCGTAGAGCACGAACGCCTGCGGCACGGCGGCCAGCGCGTCCCACAGCCGCCGCTGTGGCGGGGGCAGGATGTCGAGGCGTGGGACGAACGCGCGCGTCATCGGCGCATCATGCACCGGATTTCCGCGCCGGCAGCGGCCGGCGTGCCGGCGCCCCGGACGGCCTGTGCAGCCCGCCGAAGCGCCCCCTCCCCGTGAGGGCGGAAACGGGACAGAAGCTTCCCTTGCCGCCGCCGCCGCAAAACCCCTACGCTTCAAACAACGAACAACGGGAGGCACAAAAATGCACCTGACGCGCCGAGGGCTGGTCGCCGGCGGCCTTACGCTTGCCGCCGCCGCACCGATGCTGACCGGACGCGCCGCCCGCGCGGCGGAGGCCGGGGCTGTCACCATCGCCTTCAACGTCTCGCTGCCGTCCTGGGACCCGACGGTGGGCGGGTCGGCGGTGAACCCGACCATCCAGGCCATGTACCAGTCGGTGTTCGACCAGTATATCGGCCAGAACCCCGACCTGTCCTTCACCCCCGGCATCCTGGAGAAATGGGGCTGGAACGATGCCGGCACCGGCATCTTCATGGACGTGCGCCGCGGTGTCACGTGGCACGACGGCTCGCCGCTCACGCCCGATGACATCGTCTGGTCGCTCACCCGCGCCGGCGACCCCAAGGGCGGCAACCCGATCCAGTTCATCTGGGGGGGCCTGTCCAACTTCAAGGTCGATGGCCAGCGCGTCACCGCCGACGCGAAGCAGTTCGACCCGGCGCTGTTCAAGTGGATGGCATTCCTGACCGGCTTCGTGCTGCCGCGCGCCTATTACGAGAAAGTCGGGCCGGAGGGGTTCGAGAAACAGCCCATCGGCTCCGGCCCCTACATGGTGGATGCGTTCGAACGCAACGCCTTCCTGCGCCTCAAGGCCAATCCGCGGTACTGGGGCGGCAAGCCCGCGATCGAGACGGTGGTGTTCAAGTTCGTTACCGACGCCTCCGCCCGCGTCGCCGAGATCGAATCCGGCTCCTCCGACGTGACGCTGGAAATCCCGTACGAGGAATTCGACCGGCTGAGGAAGAAATCCGGCCTCAGGGGCGTCACCACGCCGACCTCCAACATCGGCATGATCTTCATCACCAACATCCCGCCGATGCTGGACCCGGATGTCCGGCACGCGATGGTCATGGCGGTGGACAAGAAGCTGCTGGTGGACAAGCTGCTGCGCGGTTACGGCGTGCCGATCGACACGCTGGAGACGCCGGAATACGAGGCCTACGATCCCGCGATCCGGACGCCGTACGACCCGAAGCAGGCCGCGGCGCTGCTGGCGAAAAGCGGGTTCTCCACGAAGAAGCCCGTCAGGTTCACCATCCAGACCACGCGCGGCTACATGCCCAAGGACTACGAGATGATCCAGGCGATCGTCGGCATGTGGCGCCGCGTCGGCATCCAGGCCGAGATCGAGGTATACGAGGTCGCCAAACATTTCGAGCTGCGGGCGGCGCACGAGCTGGCGCCGGCGGCGTTCTACAACTGGGGCAACGCGATCGGCGATCCCACCACCTCCACCGGCTTCGCCATGTTCGGCCCGTCGCCGCACTCGGCCTGGAAGACCAAGGACGTGGACGCGATGATCGGGCCACTCTGGGGCGAGCGCGACGAGGCCAGGCGCATCGCCGGATGGAAGGCGGTGGACAAGTATGTGGCGGACAACGCGCTGGTGCTGCCGCTGCTGCAATACGTGCAGCCGATCGTCCACAAGACCAGCGTGAACGTGGTGCCGAGCGTTTCCGGTTCGCTGCAGCCGGCGCGCTTCACGCCGGCCTGACGGCGCGCGGCGGGTCGGCCGTTCCGTGCTTGCCCGCCGCATCCTGCTGCGCCTGCTGCAGGCCGTGCCGACGCTCGCCGGGGTCGCCGTGCTGGTGTTCGTGCTGGTGCGCGTGGTCCCCGGCGATCCGGTGGCGATGATGATCCCGCCCGGCGCCTCGGCGGACGACGTGGTGCGGCTGCATGCGCTCTATGGCCTCGACAAGCCGATCCTGGCGCAGTTCTGGATCTGGGCCGGGCAGGCGCTGCACGGGAATTTCGGCCTCTCCATCACCGTGCGGCAGGGAGTGACGGGCCTGATCGCCTCCCGCCTGCCGGCGACGCTGGAACTGGTGGCGCTGGCGGCGCTGATCGCGGTGCTGCTGGGCGGCGCGCTCGCCGTGACCGGCACCCGCTTCGCCGGACGCGGCGGCGAGGCGGCGGTGGACGCGGTCAGCGGGTTTGCGCTGGCGGTGCCGGATTTCGTCTGGGGCCTCGGCTTCATCGTGCTGTTCGGCGTGGTGTGGCCGATCCTGCCGATCTCCGGCCGCGCCGATCCGACGCATGCGCTGGGGCTGGCGACCAGTTTCACGCTCGTCGAATCGCTGCTGCGGCTGCGCTTCGCGGTCGCCGGCGAGGTGCTGGCGCACATGCTGATGCCGGCGACGGCCTTGGCGCTGCCGCTGGCG
>JAJZVE010000344.1:4384-5641 GCA_021845835.1 Pseudomonadota bacterium
CGCTGGCGGCGATGATCGCGCGCGTGCTGAAATCCTCGCTCGCCGAGCAGATGGCGCAGGATTACGTGCTGCTGGCGCGGGTGAAGGGATTTTCCCGCGCCCGCGTCATCCTGGCCGAGGCGCTGCGCAACGCCGCGCTGCCGACCGTCAGCCTGACCGGCGTGCAGGTCACGTTCCTGGTCGGCGGCACGGTGCTGATCGAGCGCATCTTCTCCTATCCCGGCATCGGCAACCTGGCGATCGACGCCGTCATCAACCGCGACCTGCCGCTGATCCAGGGCCTCATTCTGACCTTCGCGGCCCTGTTCATCGTGATCAATCTGGCGCTCGATCTGTCGTATGCGGCGCTGGACCCGCGGCTGCGTCATGGCTGAGGCACGCCGCGTGCTGCGCAACTGGCGCGTGCTGCTGGGCGGCGGCCTCGTGCTGCTGCTGGTCGTCTGCGCCGTGTTCGCGCCGCAGCTTGCGCCCTATGACCCGCTCGATCAGGATCTCGCCGCGCAACTGACGCCGCCGGACTGGCGCTTCGCCGCGGACGCGCATGCGCTGGGCACCGACAGTCTCGGCCGCGACGTGTTCTCCCGACTGATCTGGGGCAGCCGGGTGGCGCTGATCGTCGCCGTGGTGGCGGGCGTGCTGACGGCGCTGCTGGGCACGCTGCTCGGGCTGGCGGCGGGGTTCTTCGGCGCCGGCCTGGACGCGCTGATCTCGCGCGCGGTGGACGTGTGGTCGTCCTTCCCGCCCGTGCTGCTCTCGATCATTCTCGTCGCCCTGCTCGGCACCGGGCTGTGGTCGGTGGTGGTGGCGATCGTGGTGATCGACTGGACGCGCTTCTGCCGCGTGGTGCGCGCCGAGACGCTGAAGCAGCGCCACCTCGATTACGTCACCGCCGCGGTCGTCGCCGGTCTGACGCCCGCGCGCATCCTGTGGCGAGAGGTTGCCCCGAACCTGCTGCCGTTGACGCTGGTGCTGCTGACGCTGGAGATGGGCATCGCCGTGGTGGTGGAGGCCATCCTGTCATTCGTCGGCCTGTCGATTTCGTCGGACACGCCAAGCTGGGGCGGCATGATCGCAGAGGGGCGCGGCATCGTGCATGAGGCGCCCTGGGTGCTGAGCGGGGCGATGCTGGTGCTGCTGGCGACCGTATTGGGCTTCAACCTGCTCGGCGACGGGCTGAAGGCCGAGCTGGACCCGGTGCTGCGATGACCGCGCCGGTACTGGCGATCGAACGCCTCTCCGCCGCGCTGCGCAGCGGCC
>JAJZVE010000345.1 GCA_021845835.1 Pseudomonadota bacterium
CGGTGCCGAAATCGTCGAGTGCGATTTGCACGCCGAGCGACTTCAACTGCCGCAGCGTCGCCAGCGCACGCTCGGCGTCGTCGATCAGGATGCCTTCGGTGATCTCCAGCTCCAGCCGCGACGCCGGCAACCCGCAGCGGGCGAGCACGTCGCGCACGGTCTCGGCCAGGTGGGGCTGCCTGAACTGCAGCGGCGAGAGGTTCACGGCCACCCGCCACGGCGACGTCCAGGACGCCGCCTCGGCGCAGGCGGTTTCCAGTACCCAGAGGCCAAGGCTGGCGATCAGCCCGCATTCCTCGGCGACCGGCACGAACTCCGCCGGTGACACCATGCCGCGGTGCGGATGCTGCCAGCGCAGCAGCGCCTCGAAGCCGTCCACCTGCAGCGTGGCGCTGTCGCGCAACGGCTGGTAGTGCAGCCGCAGTTCGTCGCGCAGCATCGCCCCGCGCAGGTCCTGCTCCAGCACCCGCCGCTGCTGCAGCCGCTCGTCCATCTGCTGCTCGAAGAAGCGGTACACGCCGCGGCCGTCGTGCTTGGCCCGGTACAGCGCCAGATCGGCGTTGCGCAGCAGCGTTTCCGGCGTGTGCGCATCCGACGGATAGAGCGCGATGCCGACGCTGGTGCCGATGTCAACGCGATGGCCGCCGACCTCGAACGGCTCGGCGAGCAGGCGCACCACGCGGTCGGCGAGACCGGCGGCGCCGCGCGGCTGTTCGCTGAACGACTGCACGATCGCGAACTCGTCGCCGCCCAGCCGCGCCACCGTGTCGGAGTCGCGCAGACAGACGGCCATCCGGTTGGCGGCCTCGATCAGCACCAGGTCACCGACGGGATGGCCGAGCAGGTCGTTCACCGCCTTGAACCCGTCGAGATCGAGGCACAGCAGCGCCAGGCCGTGCCCGGTCCGCTCCGCCACCGATAGCGCGTGCGCCAGCCGGTCGTGGAACAGCACGCGATTGGGCAGGCCGGTGAGGCCGTCGTGGTGCGCGAGGTGCTGGATGCGTTCCTCGGCCTGCTTGCGGTCGGTCAGGTCGCGTACGGCGACCACGCAGTCGTTGTCGGCGGCGCCGCCGAGCGAGCGGGACAGCAGCTCGACCGGGCGGCGATGGCCGGTGGCGTCCACCAGGTCTGCCTCGGCGGTCCCGTCCGCGGCGATCACGCCGGGAAGGTCCGGCAACTGCAGCAGCGCGCCGAGCGGCCGTCCTAGCAGCGCCGCGCGCTCGCGGCCGAACAGGGCGCACACCGCGGCATTGGCATCGAGGACGACGCCGTTGCGCAGGAACAGGATGCCCTCGAACGTGGCGTCGGCGAAGCGGCGCAGCCGCCCGGCCTCCGCCTGCGTACGCTCGGCGAGATGGCGGTCGATGATCGCGCCCAGCAGCGCGAGCGACAGCACGAGGACGGTGATCGCGGTCAGGGAGGCGGCGAGTTCCCGGCCGGCGAGATCAGGAATGCCGTCGTGGGGACCACCCTGCGGCGTCACCACGGCGCCGGCCATCGCCATGAAATGCAGGCCGCAGACGGCGAGCACGGCGCATGCGGCGGCCAGCGTCGGGCGCAGCAGCCGCACGGCGACCAGGGACGCGAGGCCGAAGGCGGCACCGGCGGCGAGCGCGGCGACGATGTAGGCGGGCGCGACGCTGACCAGTTGCGCAGGACGCAATGCCGCTATGCCGGTGAAGTGCATGGCGCCGATCGCCCCCCCCAGCACGAGGCCGCCCAACGTCACCGACCAGCCGGTCGGTGGCCCGCGCAGCGCCAGGAGGAACGCCACGAAGCTGCCGGATATCGCCAGCAGCAGGGAAAGCCCGGTATGCTGCACCGAGTAACGCAGCCCGACCGCCGGCACATAGGCGAGCATCGCAAGGAAATGCGTGGTCCACATACTGCCGCCGAAGGCGACGGCGGCGCCGGCGATCCAGGCCCCGCGTGGCCGACACGTGACAGCGACGCCGCGCAACAGCAGGCTGATCGCGGTAACGCTGCCCAGCACGCAGATCAGCACCGCCAGCGCGACCAAACGCGGATCGTGCTGCCGGGCAATACATTCCAATACCTTCTGCATCCTGACCTCTCATGACGCACGCGGCAGGATGTTCGTGGCGCGGCGGATAGGATCCGGTTAACGCCGCCCGTCCCCGCCGGCAGCCCGGCAGGAAAGGAATCCACCCCGAAACGGAGTCACCGTTCGGCAGACGAGAGCCGTGGCTTTGCCGACAGGACTAACGGTAACGTGAGCCACCCTGAGAGTCCACTCACGAATTAATTACGACGCAGTGAAATTATGCTCTAATTCGCACGTATTGCGACCGCGGTTCTTTTGGGTTTTGTTGAACTGATTCAGATCGGCAATATGACCGTGGCGCGTGTCCCGCCGCCGGGACGGCCGGCCAGGAATACGTCGCCGCCGTGCGCGCGGCAGATGTTGCGCGCGATCGTCAGGCCGAGGCCGACGCCCCCGGTTTCGCGGTTGCGGCTTGCCTCCAGGCGGACGAAGGGCTGGAACACGCGCTCCGCCTCCTCCGGCGGGACGCCCGGCCCATCGTCCTCCACCGTCACCGTCACCGACCGGTTGCCGCCGGGCGTCAGGCCGATCCGGGCGCCGCCGCCGTATTTCACCGCGTTGCCGACCAGATTGGTGAGCGCGCGTTTGAGCGCCAGCGGCCGTGCCGTGACGGTCAGGTGGTCCGGCCCGGCATAGCGCAGCCGCTCCGTCGCCTCGGGCCATGCGTCGGCGGCCTCGTCGAGCAGCGTGCGCAGCAGTTCGGCGAGGTCGAGCGGCGCCAGCGGCTCGTCGGACAGCGTGTCGCGGCCGAAGGCGAGGGTCGCGGACACCATCGCCTCCAGCTCGTCGAGATCGATCAGCGTCTTGCGTCGCAGCTCGTCGTCCTCGATGAACTCGGCGCGCAGCTTGAGGCGCGTGATCGGCGTGCGCAGGTCGTGGCCGATGGCTGCGAGCATGAAGTTGCGGTCGGCGAGCAGGCGGCGGATGCGCGCCGCCATGGTGTTGAACGCCGCCGCCGCCTGCGCCACTTCCGCCGGCCCGTCCTCCGGCAGCGGCGGCGCGTTCACGTCGCGGCCGAGCCGTTCCGCCGCCGCGGCCAGGGTGGTGGCCGGCGCGGTCAGCCGGCGTACCGCCCACAGCGTCAGCCCCGCCGCCGCCGCCGTCATCAGCAGGAATGCCACCAGGAAGGTGCCGGAGAGCAGCCAGCGCACCGGCGGCATCGGCAGCGTCACGTTCAGCCAGGTGCCGCTCGGCAGCCTGATGCCGACGGTGACGCGCCCCGCCGAGGGGCCGCCGAGCCAGACGAAATCGTGCGGCCGTTCGCCCGGCGGCATCGGCACCAGTTGCATGTTGACGCGCAGCGCCCGCTGCAGGTCGGGGGGCGCGGGCGGCAGCGCGGAGACCGGCGGCGCCGGGTCGAGCCGCACGGTCACGTCCTCGCGCGCGTCGATGGCACGCACCACGTCGGCCCGCGTGGCCGGATCGGTCAGCGCCACGGTACGGTAAATGGTCATCACCCGCAGCGCGATGTCGCGGGCCTGGGCGAAGCGCAGCGCCTCCCTGCGGTCGAGGGCATGGATTGCCAGACCGGCGACCTGCACGACGACGAGCGATGCCAGCAGCACCAGCGCGGTGCGTCCGCCGAGGCTGCGCGGCCACAGGCGGACGGCGACCGTCACCGGCGGCTCATTCGCGCGTCACCTCGGCCGCCAGCACATAGCCGCCGCCGCGCACCGTCTTGACCAGTTGCGCACGGTGGCCGTCGTCCTCCAGCTTGCGGCGCAGGCGGCTGATGGCGACGTCGATCGCGCGGTCGAACGGTCCGGCCTGCCGCCCGCGCAGCAGATCGAGCAGCATGTCGCGCGTCAGCACGCGGTTCGGCCGCTCGGCGAGCGCGAACAGCAGATCGTATTCGCCGCCGGTGAGCAGCACCTCGACGCCCTCCGGGTTGAGCAGGCGCCGCCGCGGCGGCTCCAGCCGCCAGCCGCCGAACACCAGCGCCTTCGGCGCCGCCTCGCTGTGGTTCTGCGCCTCGCCGGCGCGCCGCAGCACGGCGCGAATGCGCGCCAGCAGCTCGCGCGGGTTGAACGGCTTGGCGAGGTAGTCGTCGGCGCCGAGTTCGAGGCCGATGATGCGGTCGGTCTCCTCGCCCATCGCGGTCAGGATGACGATCGGCACGTTCGACTGGCCGCGCAGCCAGCGCGCGAAGTCGAGGCCGCTTTCGCCGGGCAGCATCAGGTCGAGCACGACCAGGTGGTAATGGCCGAGCGGCCAGTGCCGCCGCGCCTCGCGCGCGTCGCGCACGGCGGTGATGCGGAAGCCCTGGCGCTCCAGGAAGCGGGCGAGCAGGTCGCGGATCTCGCGGTCGTCGTCCACGACCATGATGTGCGGCGGCGTCGCCGGGGCGGCGCCGCACGCCGGCGCGGGCAAGCTTTCCATGCCGGCATTGTAACTGGGGTGCTCGTGCCGTCCCAAGGGGTTGCCGGTCCTGCGTTGCACTCGGTCGCACTTCCTATCAGAACACAAACGTGAGCTTCCCGCACCCCCCGCCGGAGGCGCGCGCGGCGTTGGCCGAGCTATGCACGCGCGATTCCGACCTCGCCGCGATCGAACCGGCTGCCGGCCCGCTGCCCTGGCGCCTGCGCGCTGAGGGCTTCCCCGGGCTGCTGCAGGCGATCGTCGGCCAGCAGATCAGCAACCAGGCCGCCGCCGCGATCTGGCGCCGGGTAGCGGCACTGCCCGGCGCGCTGGTGCCGGGCGGGCTGCTGGAGCTTTCCGACGAGGCGTTGCGCGGTGCCGGCATGTCGCGGCCGAAGATCGGCCATGCCCGCGCGCTCGCCGCCGCGTTCGCCGACGGCCGGCTGGAAACGGCGGCGCTGGCGTCGCTGGGCGACGAGGCGGCGGTGGCGGCGATCGCGTCGGTGCGCGGGCTGGGGCGCTGGACGGCCGAGATCTACCTGCTGTTCGCGCTCGGCCGCGCCGACGTGTTCCCCGCCGCCGACCTCGCGCTGGCCGCCGCGGCGGCACACCTGAAGCGGCTGCCGGCGCGGCCCGGCCCGGCGGCGCTGCGGACGCTGGCGGAGCCGTGGCGGCCGCAGCGGGCGCTGGCGGCGCGGCTGCTGTGGCACTATTGGCGCCACGTCACCGGCCGTCCCGCCATGGACGACGTGATCCCAGCCCCGGAGCCGCGCGCATGACCTTCCCCCTGCATCCCAACCTGCCGGTCGCCCGCAGCGGCGACATCGCCACCGTCACCTTCGACCGTCCGGCGCGGCGCAACGCCTTCGACCTCGCCATGTGGCGCGGGCTGCAGGCGACCATGCAGGCGCTGTCGGCAGACGAGACGCTGCGCTGCGTCGTGCTGCGCGGCGCCGGGCGGGAGGCGTTCAGCGCCGGCGCCGACATCTCCGCCTTCGCCGACGAACGCGGCAGCCGCGCGCAGGAGGATGTCTATGCCGCCGTCCTGCACACCTCCATGCAGTCGATCCGGCTGTGCCGGCATCCGGTGGTGGCGCTGATCCACGGCTGGTGCGTGGGCGGCGGCGCCGGGATCGCGACGATGTGCGACTTCCGCGTCGGCGGCGAGGGGATGCGCTTCGGCATCACCGCGCGCAACCTC